>JBATTL010000164.1:0-19236 GCA_049670525.1 Thiohalocapsa sp.
CCCATGAACGTCATCAACACCGACGCTACCCAGCGCGGCGCGTGGCGCCAAGGCTCTCGTTTAATCATCGCGTCGCCCTCGGAGCTGGTCCGCTGCATGGCGGACGATCGTTGGTCAATATCATTCGCGCCGGGGCCGTTGCCCGACTGTTTGTCTATTCGACCCCAGCGCGACCGCCGCGTCCAGCACCTGTGAATCCTTCGCGGCCCTGAAAGGGCTGCGGAGCCGGCAAGCAAACGCACGGAACACACTGGAAGCAACGGGACATCGCCGCCGTCCCGGCTTTGTGATCCAGGGTCCACGTCCGGTATGCTACCCGGCGAAACACCCTCCCAAGACCCGACCGAGATCCTCCCATGCCACCCTCGCTCATTCGGCCGGCACCGTCCTTTGATTGGAGAGTCATCGACGGCGTCTTCCTGGACATGGATGGTACGCTGCTCGACCTGTACTTCGACAACCATTTCTGGCTCGAGCACGTGCCGAAGCGGTATGCCGAAAAGACTGGCGTCAGCCTGGAGCAGGCAAAGGATAGCCTTCTGCCCCGCTATCGGCGTATCCAGGGCACACTGGATTGGTACTGCGTCGACCACTGGAGCCAGGAGTTGGGGCTGGACATCGCCCTTCTGAAATCCGAGGTGGACCATTTGATCAAGGTCCACCCTTTCGTGATCGATTTTCTCGACGCGCTGGCACTGCGTGGAAAACGGCGTGTACTGGTGACCAACGCGCATCAGAAATCGATCGCGTTGAAAATGCAACGCACGCGATTGGGCGGTCAGCTCGAACGCATCATCTGCGCCCATGACCTGAAACTCGCAAAGGAATCACCCGGATTCTGGCACCGGGTTCAGCGGGTTGAGCCGTTCGACCCCGAGCGTACCCTTTTCATCGACGACAATCTGGCCGTACTGCGTGCGGCCCGTGACTATGGCTTCCGATGGCTTCTGGCGATCACGGTGCCGGATTCGCGAAAACCTGCCAACGGCATCCAGGAATTCGACGCGATTGAGAGCTTCGAGGCGCTATTGCCACAACTCATCTAGGGCCCGGCTGACACATTCGGCACCCGATTCGCAGGCGTGAAGAGGCAGTCAACTGGATGGCGTCCCACCGGCCGCGGGCTTGCGCCGCCGTCGGCGGGGCTGGCTGGGTCGTTCACCCGCATTGTCGCGCCGCGACTCCTGGGCGCCATCGCTCCTTCGCTCGGTACCGCCGCGGCCCTTGTGCCGACCGCCTCCGCGGTCGTCGAGTGGACGCCGTGGAACGCGGACTCGGCTGCGGTAATCGATATCGGCAAGCACCGATTCCTCGACCGGGTTGACCTCGATCTTGCTGCCGATATAGGTCTCGATATCCGGCAGGCAGAAGGCGTAGGTCTCGCAGACGAAGCTAATGGCATCACCTGCCTCGCCTGCCCGGGCGGTTCGCCCGATGCGATGCACATAATCCTCCGCGTCTTCCGGAAGATCGTAATTGATCACGTGGGTCACGCCGGGAATATGCAGGCCACGCGCGGCCACGTCGGTAGCCACCATAATGGGTAGTTCACCCGCCTGAAACTGACGCAGCAGGCTCAACCGCTTCTTTTGCGGCACGTCGCCGGAGAGCATGGCAGACTTGAGACCGTTGCCCTCCAGAAAGCCCCAGATCCACTCGCCCTCGCGCTTGGTGTTGATGAAGATCATGATGCGCGCGTCCTCGAAACCGCGGATTAGGCCGATCAACAGCCGGACTTTCTCATCGTTTGCCACCATATAGCAGCTCTGGCGAACCCGGTCTGCGGTCACCTTCTCGGGTGCGATCTCCACCATCCTTGGGCTGTTCATGTGCTCGTAGGCGAGCTCCGTGACGCGATAGGAGAGGGTCGCCGAGAACAGCATTCCGAGACGCTCAGCGGGCGGGGGCATGCGCCGAAGCACAAAGCGGATGTCCTTGATGAAGCCAAGGTCGAACATCCGATCCGCCTCGTCCAGCACCACGACTTCAACGGAGCGGAAATCGAACACGCGCTGTTTGAAGTAATCGATGAGCCGACCTGGCGTACCGATCAGAATGTCGACCCCGGCCGCCACATCGTCGCGCTGTTGCTGATACCCCGTGCCGCCGTAAACCAAACCGAGACGGAAACCGGCGTGCCGTCCGATCAGCTCGGCATCGCGGTGAATCTGAACCGCAAGCTCACGGGTCGGTGCCAGGATGACCACACGCGGCTGTTGCACTCGGCCGGTCTGCGCGGACGTTGAAGGGCGCAGCAGTCTTTGCATCGCGGCCACCAGGAAGGCGGCGGTTTTTCCGGTTCCGGTCTGAGCCTGCCCCGCGACGTCCTGGCCAGCGAGCGCGAGCGGCAGCGTCTGTGCCTGAATCGGCGTGCAATTCGTGAAGCCGGCGTCGGCTAGTCCGTCGATGATGCGTTGATCGAGGTCGAAGCTGTCAAAACGCGTATCGGTCAGGTGGGTCTGGGGCATGGAAGCAGCGTTGTCGGAACTAGGTTGTCGACCCGAGCGGCGCGCGGGGCTTGCAAATCTTGATATCTTTGGCTCAAATAGCATCTTAACCCTGGCGGTAATAACAAAGCCAATCTACCCCGCCCGCCTCGCCGCGGTTCCCCGACTCAGTACACCGCCGTTTGGGCCCGCGCCCCCCGTCCATCATCAATCCGGAGAGACACCCAAGTGAGCGAACGCATCCTGCATGTGACGGATGACACCTTCGACGAAGAGGTCTTGAAATCCGACGAGCCGGTGCTTGTCGACTACTGGGCCAATTGGTGCGCCCCCTGCAAGATGATCGCGCCGGTGTTGGAAGAAATCGCCGAAGAGTACGAGGGGCGGGTCAAAGTTGCGAAGCTCGACATCGATCAAAACCGCACTGTCACCGAACGCTTCAACGTGCGTGGCATCCCGACTCTTATCCTGTTCAAGAACGGCGAGGCTGAAGCGATCAAGGTCGGTGCGGTGTCGAAATCGCAGCTGACCGTTTTCATCGACAGCAACCTCTGAGACCAGCCGCGCCACAATAGGGTGCCGCCCGGCACATTCAAACTCAAACCGAACCCAACCAACTCAGAACACCGCAAGCCGCTGTCGGGCGACCCGAAAGGTCGCCCTGCACCATCCCGCCATCCACGGCAATCCGTGTTCTTCCCGGCTTCTATCCCCAGCTCCCATCGCTTGGTCTACGCCTTATGTCGATGACGCAGCTACCAGCCGACCCACCGTCACCACTGAAAACGACATGAACCTCACAGAACTCAAAAAGATGCCCGTGCCCGCGCTGGTGGAACTGGCGCAGTCCATGGAGATCGACGGCATCGGCCGCTCGCGCAAACAGGATCTGATCTTCTCCATCCTGAAGGCCCAGGCCAAACGTGGCGAAGACATCTACGGCGACGGGGTGCTTGAGATTCTGTCCGATGGCTTCGGTTTCCTGCGCTCGGCGGACGCCTCGTATCTGGCCGGACCCGACGACATCTATGTGTCGCCCAGCCAGATTCGGCGTTTCTCGCTGCGGACCGGCGATACCATCTCCGGCAAGATTCGCCCACCCAAGGATGGCGAGCGCTATTTCGCGCTGCTCAAGGTCAGCGACATCAACTTCGATCGTCCGGAGAACGCAAAGAACAAGATCCTGTTCGAGAATTTCACGCCGCTGTTCGCGCAGGAGCGGATGCAGTTGGAGATCGGCAATGGCAGCACCGAGGACCTGACCGCACGCGTCGTCGACCTCGTGGCACCTATCGGCAAAGGCCAGCGCGGGCTGATCGTCTCACCGCCCAAGGCCGGTAAGACCATGATGTTACAGAACATCGCCCAGTCCATCGGACACAACCATCCGGATGTGTTTTTGATCGTACTGCTGATCGACGAACGTCCCGAGGAGGTCACCGAGATGTCCCGCTCGGTGCGCGGCGAGGTCATCTCCTCCACCTTCGACGAGCCCGCAACGCGCCATGTGCAGGTAGCCGAGATGGTAATCGAGCGCGCGAAACGCCTTGTGGAGCACAAACGCGACGTCGTCATCCTGCTCGATAGCATCACGCGCTTGGCACGCGCCTACAACACCGTTGTTCCGTCCTCCGGCAAGGTGCTGACCGGCGGTGTGGATGCCAACGCGCTGCAGCGCCCGAAGCGTTTCTTCGGCGCGGCACGCAACGTCGAAGAAGGCGGCTCCCTGTCGATCATCGCCACGACACTGGTGGACACCGGATCGCGCATGGACGACGTGATCTACGAGGAATTCAAGGGCACCGGCAACATGGAGCTGCATCTGGATCGGCGCATCGCTGAGAAGCGCATCTTCCCGTCCATCAACATCAATCGCTCCGGTACCCGCCGTGAGGAGCTCCTGATGCCGGCCAACGAGCTGCAGAAGATGTGGATTCTGCGCAAGATCCTGCATCCGATGGACGAGCTTGCCGCGATCGAGTTCTTGCTCGACAAGCTGAAGACCACGAAAACCAACAACCAGTTCTTCGATTCGATGAAGGGCTGACGATTCATCGGACTGCCGCGTAGGGACCGCGAATGCCGACGAAGACGACGATCTCCCCAACCGCTTTCAGGATCAGCACCGCCCTCACCGCGGCCGCGCTGTTAATCGCCGCCGTTGTCCTGGCCTTTCAATTGAGTATCGATCTGCGACGGCTGCAGTCCTTGCAGTCCGATCTCGCGGAACTGCAAAACGTCCGCTACGGCCTGCTCAATGCGGAACTGTGGGTCGACCAGATCGCCGATATACTCGCGCACCGAATCGACACCTTCGAGGTTACTGAGGCCAACCGTCCGCTGGTCAAGCGCAATATCGAGGTCTTGCTCGATCGTCTGATGGAGGAGATCGAGGGGTATCTGCGCCGGCGCAATGCGGCCGGTGACAATTGGGTGGAACGACTTCAAGGCTCACTGCGTCAGGGCGTTCAGGACTTATTGCTGGACTTCACGGAATTGCGCGCACGGGTTCCGGTGTACGCCGACGCGGTGATTGACGAGTTGAACCGACCCGAGACCCGAGAGGAGATCAAGCGCCAGCTAATTGATGCCATCGACAGTGCGGCCGAGGCGACATTCTCGAAGACCGACATGGCCGCATTCGATTCGATCCTCGAGCGCCATCGATGTATCCAAGGGCCTGACTGCGTCGACGCCATCCGTGACGAGCGCGCCGACTTGCGCCGACAGACGCTGGCCGCGGCACTCTGGGTTGCCGTGATGGTGACCGCGATCTTCATACTGGCATTGGGGCGCCGCCGGATTCTGACGCCCGAGACCATGGCACTGCTCACGGCCGCGACCCTGGTGCTGCTGGCGGTGGGCGTCTGGACACCGATGATCGAGGTCGATGCACGCATCGATACCCTAAGCTTCCAGCTCTTGGGTTCGCCCATCACCTTCACCGATCAAGTGCTTTACTTCCAGAGCAAGAGCATTCTCGACCTGGTCAGTATCCTGGCCGAAACAGGCGAAGCGGACATGATCCTGGTGGCGGTGTTGATCACCGTCTTCAGCCTGGTCTTTCCGACCGCAAAAGTGCTCGCCGGCATCCTTTACTATTACGACTATCGGGGGCTGCGGGGAAACCCGCTGGTCTACTTCTTCGCATTGCGTTCCGGCAAATGGTCCATGGCGGACGTACTCGTCGTCGCCATGCTGATGGCCTACGTCGGCTTCAGCGGTCTGGTCGCCAATCAGCTCACGAACATGGCCGGTGCCAGCCCGAGTGTCGACGTGATCACGACCAACGGCACGTCGCTGCAGGTCGGCTTCTTCATGTTCCTCGCGTTCGTCCTGGCGAGCCTGGTGTTATCGTCGATCCTGGAGGTGCGTCTGGAGCGGCGGACATCCTGAGTCGGATCTCTTGGTGGTTCGCGAATGCGCTAGGGTGTTCGTCCGATCCGCTTCGCGCGCTGGCCCGAACCGCACACCAAGCACCAATGATTAATGTAACCACAGTAACCATGAAAGCGATGATTCTCGCTGCTGGGCGCGGCAACCGGATGCGCCCGCTGACCGATCAGGTACCCAAACCGCTGCTGCGCGCCGGCGGCAAGGCGTTGATCGAATATCAGATCGAGCGCGTGCGCTCGGCTGGGTTCTACGACCTCGTGATCAATCATGCACACCTCGGCGAGCAGGTCGAACGAACACTCGGCGACGGCACAAACTACGGTGTACAGATTCAGTATTCGGCGGAGGGTCAGGATCGGGCGCTCGAAACCGGCGGCGGTATCTTCAAAGCGCTCCCGTTGCTCGGATCGAGGCCCTTTTTGGTCACCAACGGCGACGTTTGGTGCGACTTC
Organism: Thiohalocapsa sp.; assembly: GCA_049670525.1. Lineage (GTDB taxonomy): Bacteria > Pseudomonadota > Gammaproteobacteria > Chromatiales > Chromatiaceae > Thiohalocapsa. The sequence continues at coordinate 6,296 of JBATTL010000164.1, forward strand.
GACTACGATGGGCTGTCGCTCGAGGATGGAGACTTGGCAACCTTGGTTCTGGTGGACAATCCGCCCCATAACCCCGGCGGCGACTTCGCGCTGAGTGCGGGACGCATCGCTATCAGTGGCAACGCGCCGCTGACCTTTTCCGGCATCGGCATCTACCATCCCGAATTGTTCGCCGGTTGCAAACCAGGCGCCTTTCCATTGGCGCCGCTGCTCACGACAGCGATGGAGGCGGGGCGCGTCGGTGGTCTGCATTATCCCGGGTGCTGGCTCGATATCGGGACGCCGGAACGCCTAGAGGCCCTGGACCGGATGCTGATCGAGGCCCGCCAGCGCGGGTGCTGACAACCCAAGCGGAGCCCACCATGGGACAGGACATCGATGAAAGCCGCTTCAGCGCTGCCGACTTCGCGGAGTTCGACGCTCGGCTTGCCGCGGAGACTGACCTCCTCGCCGCCTGGTTCGAGGAGGGCGTGTTTGTCGACACACCCAAGGAGGGCGGATTCGAGCTGGAAGCATGGCTGGTGGACAAGCGCCATTCGGCCCCTGCCCCACTGATCGATAGTTTTCTCGAACGGGTCGACAATCCGTTGGTCGTGCCGGAACTGGCGCAATTTAACCTGGAACTCAACGGAACCCCGGTCTGCCTCAGGGGTGACGCGCTGAGCCGAATCGCGGGAGAGCTCGAACGCACCCTCTCGCACTGCAGCACCGCCGCGGCGCAGCTGGATGCGCGGATCGCCACAGTCGGTATTCTCCCGACATTGCGCCCCGACCATCTCGTGGTGGCCCAGATGACCCCCCGGGACCGCTATCGCGCGCTGAACGACCAGATACTGCGGCTGCGCAAAGGCGAGCCCATCCGCCTTGAGATCCACGGCGAAAAGCCGCTGACCATCGAACAACAAGACGTCATGCTCGAGGCGGCGGCGACATCGTTTCAGATCCACCTCAAGATGAGCGCTGCGGAGTCCGCGCGCATCTTTAACGCCTCCAAGATCCTCTCAGCGCCGATGGTAGCCCTCGCCGCGAACTCGCCATTCCTATTCGGCCGGGACCTTTGGACTGAAACGCGCATCCCGCTGTTTGAACAGGCGGTCTCCGTCGGCGGCAGCCCACTGCAGGAACGGGTCGGCTTCGGCATTCGCTATGCCGATCAATCCGTGATGGAGTGCTTCCGCGCCAACATCAGTCGCTATCCGATACTCCTTCCGCACCTGATGGACGAGCCCATCGAACGGCTCGCGCATCTGCGACTGCACAATGGGACGATTTGGCGCTGGAATCGGCCGCTGATCGGCTTCGACGGCCCGGATCTGTCCCAGCCGCGACCTCATCTGAGACTGGAGCATCGGGTTGCCGCGGCTGGACCCTCCGTCTCGGACAACGTGGCCAACGCGGCCTTCTACTTCGGCGCGGTGCACGCGTTGAGCCGCGCCGACCCGCCACCGGAAGCGAAGCAGTCCTTCCTCCAGGCACGCAGCAATTTTTATCTGGCGGCAGAGTACGGCTTCGACGTCGAGATACCCTGGTCCGATGCCCGCCCTGTGCCGCTGCCCAGTTTGATCTTGGACAATCTACTACCGCTGGCACGTGATGGGCTCCGCGATCTGAGCATTGACGGGGTCGAGATTGACCATTGGCTCGGTATCATCGAGCAGCGCACGCGCACCAAACGAACCGCCGCCGCCTGGCAGCGGGCATGGGTTGCGCGCTTCGGGCCCGACATGGCCGCCCTGACCGAGGCCTATATGGCACATCAGGCAGAGGGTAAACCGGTCCACGAATGGACCCTGGACCGGGCAGTTCGAAGTGAGACCGGCGACCCCAAGTGTCAAAGGCCTGGCGAGCACACGGCCGCACATGCCGAACCAATGGTCGTCGGCACCCACGCCGGAAATAACCCTAATGGCGAAGTCTTGATCATGACTGCATCCTCGAACGAGCCCGGTTCCGTGCAACCCACCGAGTCACTGCGTGAGTTGGACCAGCTACCCGACGGATTGCTCGACCGGGATGCCAGTGAATTAGCTCAATTACTCGACGGACCGACTCTGATCCACCTGCCGGGCCAGCGCGAGCCGGCATTGTTCGTATCGGTGCTGGCGCATGGAAACGAGAGCGTCGGCTGGGACGCGATGCGCATTCTGCTGAGACGCTGTGCGGATCAGGACCGGGAACTTCCGCGGGCGCTGTGTCTGTTCATCGGCAACGTCCAGGCCGCCGCTGCCGGCATGCGACACCTTCCTCACCAACCAGACTACAACCGCATCTGGCCCGGCACCGAGCTGTCGCCGACGCCGGAGCACGCGGTCATGGAAGCGGTGGTGGAGTGCATGCGGCAACGCGGCCTGTTCGCCAGTATCGACTTTCACAACAACACCGGCTCCAACCCGCACTACGCTTGCCTCAACGTCATCGACAACCGCTTCCTTCACTTGGCGACCTTGTTCTCACGCACCGTGGTGTACTTTATTCGCCCTCGTGGCGTTCAATCCCAAGCCATGGCGGGCCTGTGTCCAGCGGTAACCCTCGAATGCGGTAAGGTTCGGGATCAACTCGGCATCGACCACGCGCTGGAGTTTCTGAACGCGTGTATGCACTTGTCGGACCTGCCCGACCAACCGGTACCTACCCGCGACATCGACCTGTTCCACACCGTTGCTCAGGTCAAGATCCCGCCGGAAATCGATTTTGCTTTCGCACCACATGAAGCGCGGCTTGTGCTGTCGCCCGAACTTGACCGGATGAACTTTCGCGAATGGCCCGCGGGCACGGCGCTCGGCCGGTGCACCAACGGCACCGGTGTCTCCCTGGACGTCAGGGACGAATGGGGCCGAAAAGTCGGCGCACAGTATTTCGTCGTCGACGGCGGCGAGATCAGGCTCAGAGTGCCGGTGATGCCGTCCATGCTCACTTGCGACGAGGAGGTGATCCGCCAGGATTGCTTGTGCTATCTGATGGAACGTTACAACCAGCACGTACCGAAACGAGCCTGACATTTGACGGCGGGGCCAAGTAAATCGACCGCAAGTCCATTGATCGGAACGACCGAGTCAGCGGACGCCTGATCCCGTCGCCAGATGCTCGCGCACGCCGGTTGGTCTCGGGATATCAAGCGCCTACACGAGCTCATCAATCGCGAGGCTCGACATGACTCCAACGCCGGCACCACAGGCCGACATTGAATCGACCACCTTGCTTAGCCCCCCGAATCGCGGGCCAGTTGATGCAGGCGTTGCACCATCGCGGCTAGACCGTTACGACGCGACATACTCAGATTCTGATTCAACCCAATGCGCGCGAAAAAGGCGTCCATGTCGAAGGCCAGGATGGTCGAGGCCGGTTGACCCGAGTAGATCCGTTGCAGGAGCGCGATAAGACCACGGACGATGTTGGCGTCACTATCGGCTAGGAACTCGATCACATCGTTGGTTTCAGGCTTCAGCCGTGCGGCGATATGCACCGTGCTTTGGCAACCGCGCACAAAATTCGCCGGCGTCTTCAATACCTCCGGCATCGGGTGAAGTTTTGCACCCATATCGATGATTTGTTGGTGCCGCATGGGCCAATCTGGCAGGAGTGCAAAGAGTTCAGCGATCTCCGCGGCGGCGACCTCGGGCGACTCAGCCGTCGCGGCGGGAAATCGGACTTCGATCTGAGGCGGCGCAACGGCCGCTTCCCCCAAGATGCCGACGTCGGCACGTGCTTTGTTGACCTCGACGCCCGCCGCGCATCGTGCCCGTTCGGCAATATCCGCCAACGCCTCAGCGAATCGATCGATATCCGACATACTGTTGTAAACCGCCAGGGACGCGCGCGCCGTTGACCTGACACCGAGACGTGCCATCAGCGGCTGGCAGCAATGGTGCCCGGTACGGATGCAGACCCCTCTTAGGTCAAGCTGCGTCCCAATATCCAGCGTGGCGACGGGCGGATCGGCGAGAACGAAGGACAGCACGCCGCTCTTTTCGCCAGCGGTGCCCTTGATTTCCGAACCCGGAATGGCGCTTACTTGTTCGGTCGCGTACCGCAGCAGGGACTGCTCGTGGGCACCGATCCGTTCGATCCCGATCGCCCTAACCCATTCGATGGCCGCCGCGAGCCCCACGGCACCCGAGATATTCGGCGTACCGGCCTCGAACTTGCTCGGCAACTCGGCATAAGTGCTATCCGAAAACGTCACCCGCTCGATCATATCGCCGCCTCCCTGGTAGGGCGGCATTGCGTCGAGCAGTCGGCGTTTGCCGTAAAGCACGCCAATGCCGGTGGGGCCATAAAGCTTGTGTCCGGAGAAAGCGTAGAAATCGGCATCGAGGGCCTGGACGTCGGTGCGTCCATGCGCGACCCATTGCGCGCCGTCGATTAGCGCAAGAGCACCAACCGCGTGCGCCTCGGCGATGATCTCGCGCACCGGATTGATCGTACCCAGGGCGTTGGAGACATGATTGACCGCGACCAGCCTCGTGCGCGGCGACAGCAGCCGGCGATACTCGTCTATCAACAGTTCGCCCACGTCATTGATCGGGATGACCCGGATTTCGGCGCCGGTGGCCTGGGCAACCAATTGCCAGGGAACGATATTCGAGTGGTGCTCCAGTGTCGACAGGATAATCTCATCGCCAGGCTGCAGATTGGCCCTCCCCCAGGCCGATGCCACTAGATTGATCGACTCCGTGGTTCCGCGGGTGAACAGGCATTCGGCCGGCTCTGCCGCATTGAGCAACTGGGCTACGACCTGTCGCGCGTTCTCATAGAGGCGAGTAGCAGTCTGGGAAAGCTGGTAAACCCCGCGGTGGATATTCGCATGATGCCGACGGTGGTAATCACCAACGGCCTCGATCACGGCGTCCGGCTGCTGCGTGCTTGCGGCACTGTCGAGGAACACAAGGGGCTGGCCGTGGGCCTCAGTCTTCAGGATCGGGAATTGAGCGCGAAGGTCCAAGTCTGCAGGCACTGGACCTTCCGCCTCGCGATGGGTGAATATTGTCATGGCCAATGTGTACAGTGTTCGGAGTAAACGATCGCGTTACAACGCCCCTTGATCAATTCCCCAATGTGACAACTCGGTGAGCGGCGGCAAACGACGGAGGGATACTTAGCTCCCTCGAATGCCGATCACGGCGCGCGAAAAGGAGTTCGGTTTCAACGGGCGTAAAGCGACCAAGAGCAAACGGTTCAAGCTGTCCGCGAGTCCATTTGTCCCAGGTCTCGTGGATGCGTCTAGCCTCGAGTCGTGCCGGGGTTGATCGCAGGGATTCATCGCATTGGCTCGGACCTCAACCGCTTCGCCTCAAGGCTAACATGCCTCTGGTCAGCAGACGCCGGCCAGCAAGATAGAGCAGGATTCCGGCGCCGTCGGCGACGAAGTCTAACCAAGAAAAATGGCGATACGGCAATTCCCGCTGCACCAGTTCAATGAACAGCCCGTAGAGCAGCAATAGGCTCCATTTCGGTGTGGCTGAGGCTCGATCCGGATAGGCCGCGTCCGCGAGACACGCCATGACGAAAAAGGCGAACAGATGGTTGCTCTTGTCCCACGAGAAACCTGCCGCCTCTTCGAGTGGCGCAAGCGCGAGCCAGGCGACAGTGAGTACACAGAGCGCGAGCGCGGCGCGAAAGACTGTCAGTCTGGTCGCCAGGCGATTCGCGTGGCATTCGGCGATACGCATGGGTCGGTCGAGCACGCCGGAACCGTTTTCAGGACAGATCCACAGCGTGACGCTTCAGCTCGGTGAGATCGCAGACTTCGAGCGCCCTTTCGTGGGTCCCACGCAGCGCAACCCGGGGCGCGCAGCCAGCATCGAACGCCTCCTTCCAGCGCACAGCACAGAGGCACCAGCGGTCGCCAGGCTCTAGACCCGGGAAATCGAACTCTGGCACCGGGGTCATCAGGTCGTTGCCCTGGGCTTTGGAATACTCGAGGAACTCGGCAGTGACCCGGGCGCAGACTGTATGTGAAGCCAGATCCTCCGGGCCAGTCTCGCAAAAGCCGCTGCGGGTGAAGCCGGTCAGTGGCTCCAGCGAACAGGTCTCCAATGGCTCTCCGAGTACGTTTCGTAGCTCTCGCATCTCAATAACTCCAAGATCCGGGCGATATTGCCAGCCGGCTGTCCTGAAAGATCGGTCCATTGACGCGGCTGCGCAAGGCCTGATCGGTCCAGGGCCATTGTCCGCGACGCGACTCGCGCATCGCGCCGAGCCAACAGATCATGCCCGATGCAGTTTGGGTACCGCCTCCAACAGCATAGATGTATAGCGGTTCTGCGGGTCGTTCATAATGCGTTCCCTTGAACCCTGCTCCAGGATAACGCCATTGCGCATCACGGCGATACGGGTGCACAGCCGCTCAATCACGGTGAGATCGTGGGAGATCAACAAGTATGCCAAACCCTGCTGGCAGCGCAGCATCTCGAGCAGGTTCAGTATCTGCGCCTGCAGCGAAACGTCGAGGGCGGAGACAGGCTCGTCCAGCACCAAGAGCCGAGGTTCACCGAGTAACGCGCGAGCGATGGCCACACGCTGCACCTGGCCGCCCGAAAGCTGATGCGGGAAACGCCCGTAAAGCGTCTGTTCCAGACCCACCTGCTCCGCAACCGTATCGATACGGGCGCGGCGCGCGGGCGCATCTAAGCCCGTCAATCCGCGCAGGGTGCGCTCCAGAATTGGACCGATTCGATGCCGCGGATTCAGCGCGCCGATGGGGTTCTGAAACACGTACTGGACCTCGCGCCGGTAGGCCGTGCGACCTACCGCGTCCAGCACCTTCAAGTTCCGGCCGCGCCAGAGCAAGAGACCCGCATCGGGATCAATCAAGCCGGCGATGATTCGAGCCAATGTCGTTTTGCCACTGCCGGACTCGCCAACCAAGCCAACGGACTCGCCGGCCTCAATGTGCAGGTCCACCTCATCGACGGCCATCACCCAGTCGCGACGATTCCACCAACCTGCGGACGGATAGCGCTTGACGATGTCACGGGCCGAGAGCAATGCTGGGCTCATACCGACTCGTCGAGCGGAAACAGACAGCGAACCCGGCGACCATCGTCCTTTGGCCTCAGCGCGGGATTGCTGTCGAGGCAAGCGTCCTGTGCCCGCGCACAGCGTGGTGCGAAGGAGCAACCGGCGGCGTGCCGGCCGGGTACCGGCGCCTGGCCGGAAATCGCCAGCAGCACCTTTTCCGGTTTGCCGAGCTCCGGCGAACAAGCCAGCAGCGCGGCCGTGTAGGGATGGGCAGGCGCTGACAGAATGCGCTCGATCGGCCCGTCTTCGACGATGTTACCCGCATACATCACCAGCATGCGTCGGCAGAGCCCCGCCACCAGAGCCAGATCATGGCTGACGAACAGCAAGGCGCGGTCGTCATCCACGCAAACCCGGTGCAATAGTTCAATGATCCCTTTTTGCACCGTGACATCAAGCGCCGTCGTCGCTTCATCGGCGATAAGCAGGTCCGGTCGATGGGCCAGGGCTATTGCAATGGCGACGCGCTGGCGCTGGCCACCGGAGAGTTCGTGGGGGAAGCGGCGACACAGCTCCGGCACAGCGTTCAGGCCAACCTGGTCGATCAGCCCGTCAACCCGTGGTCCTGGGTCGCGCCCCGGTCGGTGCGCCCGAGCCGCCTCGTTGAGCTGGTCACCGACGCGAAACAATGGGTCCAGTGCCGTCAGCGGTTCCTGGGGGACATAGGCGATGCGCCGACCGCGCAGCGACCGAAGCCGGGCCTCGGTCATGACCGTCAGCTCTTCTCCGCCGAGTCGAATGCTGCCGCTGAGCTCCACACCTGCGGGCAACAGCCGCAGCAGCGCGAGCGCCGTCAGGGTCTTGCCCGAGCCGGACTCGCCAACCAGGGCGACAGGTTCACCGGGAGCGATGTCGAAGTTCACACCAGCGACCGCATCCACGGCGTCCAGCTCGGACGCCACCCGGACGCGAAGTCCTCGAACCGATAGCAGCGCCGCACCGGCACTCACCCCTCGTTCGACCGGGACATCGTCGTCGCCCTGAGATTCGACCTGCGCCATTGATCGAAGCGGGAGCGACCTGCGGTTCTCCGCGATCAATCGCGGGTCGAGCATATCCCGGAGCGCATCACCCAACAGATTGATACCGATCACCAACAGCAGGATCAAGACTCCGGGCAGCACCGCAACCATCGGATAGGTGGTCAGGAACTCGCGTCCTTCACCAAGCATGCTGCCGAGGTCCACCCGCGGCGGTTGCGCACCAAGCCCGAGGAAACTGAGACCGGCGGTCTCAAGCACCATCCAGCCCATGGTGGTTGTCATCAACAGCAACAACGTCGGGACCAGGTTCGGCAGCACCTCGGCGCCCAGAATAAGCGCCTCGCCATGACCTGACAGGCGTGCCGCGGCGACGTAATCCTGGTGCCGGATATCGAGCGCTGCACCGCGCACGGCACGGGCGAAGAAGGGCACATTGGCCACCGCGATGGCGATCATGGCATTCGTCAGACCCGGACCCAATGCCGCGACAATGGCCAACGCCAGCAATAGATACGGAAAGGCCATCAGCACATCGACGCTGCGCATCAGCAGCGCATCGCTGAGCCGCCCGCTCCAGGCCGCCATGACACCGACGACACTGCCCACGACCGCTGCCAGTAGGGTCGCCAGTGCGCCGACCAGGAGACTGGAGCGCGCACCCCAGAGCAGCCGCGACAACAGATCCCGCCCCAGGTGATCGGTACCCAACGGATGGCCGCCGGAAAAGACCGGCAGCATGCGCTGTGCCGGGTAGGTCTGCGCGGGGTCCGCCAACGGCAACATCGGCGCCGCAAGGGCCGGCAGTGAGACGAACCCGACAAGGAGCAGCCCCGTGAGGGCGCCACGGTGTCCGATCAGGTGCCGTCCGAAATCGCGCGCGACGGTCATACGGCCCGCGTCCGCCGATCGAGCAGGTGTTGTGACAGATCGGTGGCCAGATTCACGAGCACATAGGCCACCGCCAACACCAGCACGCCGCCCTGCACCAGCAGCAGGTCGCGGGCCGCGATCGCGTCCACCAGCATTCGTCCGAGCCCCGGCCATTGGAATATGGTCTCGATGTAGACGGCACCACCGATCAGGAACCCGGCCTGCAACCCGATCACGGGCATCGTCCGCGCGAGCACGCCCTTCAGACCATGCACCAGCAGAATGCGCGATTCCCTGATACCCCGCGCCCGGCACAAGCGAATGTGATCCGCGGCTAGGACGTCAATGGCCGCACCGCGTGCCATGCGGCCGAGGATGCCCGCGGCCACCAGCGCAAGGCTCAGGGTCGGCAGCAACAGATGCCGCATCAGGTCGCCGAGAGCAAGGCCAAGTCCGATGTCCTCGTGCGCCAACCAGACGGTGCTCATACCGCTTGCCGGCAGCCAGCCAAGCCAGACCGCGAAGAGCAGGATCAACAAAAGCCCGAGCCAGAACGAAGGGAGCGAGATGCCGATCAGCACCCACAGCGTCACGACTCGGTCCGTGAACCGATTGTGCCGCAGCGCCGCCAACAACCCCGCCGCGAGACCAAATACCGTGCCGACCGCCAAGGCCGAGCCCGCGAGCAGCAGCGTCGGTCCGACCCGGCCAAGTACCGCGTCCAGAACGGGCTGCTCAAGGGACACTGATCGGCCCAAATCCCCATGGAGAAGGTTGCCCAGCCACAGCAAATAGCGGGCCGGCCAGGGACGCTGCAGCCCCAGTTCGGCGCGCAGGTCCGCGAGTCGCTCCGGTGTCGCGTAGGGCCCGAGGATTGCGAGTGCCGGATCGCCCGGCACCAGGGCCATCACAGCGAATACCACCAGAGTCACGCCGAACAAGACCGGGATCAGCTGCAGCAGGCGCCTTGCGATATAACTTGTCACCGCTCGGTCCGAATCATTTCTTGGGGCCTGTGTCGTGCGGAGGCCTCAGTTCCTGATTCGAATCACTCGTCGCACTCGTCTTCCATACCGGATCAAGCCGCAGAAAGAACGACGGCTCCAGCTGCAACCCCCGTATCCGCTCCTGGGCTACCAGATTCTGCCGCCAGCTGCCGATCACGATCCAGGGTGTATCCCGGTGCACCAGGCCGGCGAGCACGCGGTACAATTTCCCGCGCTCATCAGGCTCGGTGGCCTGTCTGGCACGATCGATTAGCGCGTCCACCTCGGGATTGCAGTAGTACCCGGAGTTGAAGCCGCCTTGCTCCGGATGCGCGTCGCAACGCAACGCAAGATTAGGCAGCGTGTCAGGATCATTCGTCATCCAGGCCATCGCGGCCATGTCCGTGTCGACGCCCAGCCCGGCGTTGACGCGCGCGAGATAGGCGTTCCATTCATATGACTCGATCGCGGCGTCGATACCGACGCGGGCGAGATCGCCCTGTATCGCAGTGGCCATAGCCAGCGGTGCGAGCATGCCGGAGCCGCCACGGGGCACCAGGAAGCGCAATTTCAAACCATCCCGAAAATTGGCCTCGGTCAGCAGCGCTCGGGCCTCTCCCGGGTCATGGGGGGCCGGCATTAGTGCCGGATCGGCGGCCCAGGCAAAGGCAGCTGGGATCGGGCCCGCAGCAGTCTCGGCGGTTCCCCGCAGTACATCGCGGACCAGGCTCTGCTTGTCAATGGCGAGATCCAAGGCGCGGCGCACACGCGGGTCCTTCAGCGCACCGTCGCGGGTGTTCAGGATCAGGAACCACAGGTGCGGTCCCGTGGCCTCCAGCACCCGATAGCCGTTGCGCGCACGAAACGCCGCAACATTGTCCGGCGACAATTCAAGGGCCAGATCAATACCACCCGCCATCAGTTCCGCGACACGCGTCATCGGATCCGTAATCGGCCGAAACACCAGCTGTTTGGATGCCGCCCGTTCGCCATGGTAGCCGTCGAAGCGAGCCAGCGTGACGCGGCGGCCGGACTGCCAATCCGAGAATCGGAACGGGCCTGTGCCGACCGGATGCCGGCCGAACCTGCGCCCGAACCGGCGCACCGCCGATGGCGAGACTATGAGCCCCGTAGGATAGGCAAGATTGGAGAGAAAAGGCGCGAAGGGCGCATCGAGCACAAAGCGAACCGTCAGTGGATCAACGACCTCAACGCGCTGCACCTGTTCGAAAAAGAAGGCGAAGGGAAATGGCCCAGTGTCGTGAAACGGGTGCTTCGGATCCAGCATACGCTCGAAGTTGAAACGCACGGCGTCGGCATCGAAAGGGGTACCGTCGTGGAAGCGCACGCCCGAGCGCAGCCGGAATTGGTAGACCCGACCATGGTCAGACACCGACCAAGATGTGGCCAGTCCGGGAGCGGGTTCCAAAGTCCCAGGACGGTAGCGCACCAACCCCTCGTAGACATTGACAAGGATACGGAAATCGTTTAGTCCGGTGGTCACCTGCGGGTCCAGCGAACGCGGTTCGGCCACCTGCCCAACCACCAGGGTTCCGTCCGGCGGAAGTTGGCGAGCGCATGCCCCCAAAGACAGCAGCCCCAGCATCAAGACCATGATGCGGAAAACCAGCAGGTGCGGCATGTCTCGCTTCCTGCATAAGATGTAACATATCTCTGACCCACACCAATCGAAATGTCCAGCGCTGACATGCCTTCGGTTGAGGCTGTCGACGGTCGGTTGGGAATCTTCCGTCATACGGAGGGAGTACCGACCCCTGCGCAGACTCCGGTCAGGCAGCACTGGATGCACAGCGGATTGCGCGCGCGACAAGCGGCCTTCGCATGCCGAACAATCAACGCATGATACTCGTTGAATAACACTTGGTCGGCGCCGAGGGCCTGCTCGAAGGCTGACCGGATAGTTTCATAGGGTTCACGACCGTCCAGCAGACCGATGCGTCCGAACAGACGCCTGGTGTACGTGTCGACGACGAACACTGGGCGCCGGAACGCATACAACAGCATGTCGTCGGCGGTCTCTGGGCCAATACCGTGAATGTCGAGCAGCAGTGCCCGTAAGGCCGTTGTTTCGAGCCGAGACAGCCCAGACTCGCCCCCGGCCGCCCGGAAGGCTGCACAGAAGGCACGAAGCCGACGGGCCTTGAGATTGAAGTAGCCTGCCGGTCGGATCAAGTGTGCCAAGTCAGATTCCGGCATCGCCAGCAACGCTTCGGCCGTCAGCGGCACATTGACCGACAACTGCCGCAGCGCCCGCTCGACATTGGTCCAGGCGGTGTTCTGGGTCAGCACCGCGCCGATCATGACCTCGAATGATGTATCGGCGGGCCACCAGTGCTGTGGACCATAGGCCGCGAACAGGCGCTCGAAAACCAACGAATACACCGCTGGCGCGGCGGGCCGGACGTCGGTCAGAACCGCTGTCCTTGACTGATGACGACGACCCCCTTTGGCGATACGTCGAAGCGCTCTTGATCCGCGCGTCTGTCATATCCGATCCGCACTCCAGGCGGAATCGCGACGTCCTTTTCACAGATACACCGCCGAACTTGGGCCCCGGCACCGACCTTGACGCGTTCGAACAGGATGGCCTCATCGACGATGGCACCGTCGTCGATCTGCACCTGCGGGAACAGCACGGAATGACTGACACCGCCGCCGCGGATCACGGTGCCCGCCGCCAGCATCGAATTAACGAAAATGCCCTCGGTACCGGAAACCGGGCCCGGCACCGTTCGCGCCGGCGGATATTGCCCCTGGTAGGTGAGGATATTCCAGTCCGGCTGATACAGATCCAGCGGCGGATTGGATTCGAGCAACGCCATGTGGTCTCGGAAATAGGCGTCTGTGGAACCAAGGTCACTCCAGTAACGGTCGGGTGTGACTCGGCCGCGCTCGCCGCCAAAACGATACGCACAAACCGGATGAGGCCCGAGCAGCGTCGGCAGCAAATGGGTCGCAAGATCCGCGGCTACGCCGGGATGCGACTCGGCGTCACCGCCGGCCGCCGCCAGGACCTCGGCGTCCGCGAGTCGATCGAGTTCCGCGAGCAGCAGCGTCCTAT
>JBATTL010000165.1:0-2278 GCA_049670525.1 Thiohalocapsa sp.
GATCTGGCCATGGTCATGACCAGGTTCGGGATAAAGTCCGCGGTGGATAGGGAGGAACTGGATCGCTGGGTGGGGGCGGCCGCAAAACTGGGTTGATCCGGGTCGCGGCGTCTTGAGTACTTGAAAGCATGGCAGAGGAGGCTCGCATGTATGCCAGCGTCCGCCTAAAGGCCGTGGCCAGTGCTTGGTAAGGCGGATGTGTCGCCGTCGGTTGCAGGCCAGACTATCTCGCCCATGCCCCCGTCGCCGATGTCGCCCAGATACCGCCGAATCGATGTTGCGCCAGATTCCGCCCAAGGCCCCAAGTCCGTCAGCGTCGCCAATTCTCTGAACAGGAGCCTCAGAAAGCTCAACTCGTCGTGCACACCGTTGTCGTTGAAGGTGGAAGGCAGCTCAGCGGGTTCGCGGGACAGCAGCAGCGTACCGCGGCGCATGCCACTGCCGGCCATGGCGCCGACCCGACCCTGAACGGCGATGCTGCCGGCGATCATATTCACGCCACAGTAGCTTCCGGCATCACCCTGGACCAGGATCAGTCCACGGCGCATGCGCTCGCCGACCCGGTCGCCGGCATTGCCGATGACCTGGATCTGGCCCCCGCTCATGCCACGGGTGGCACCTGTGCTGGGCCCACCGAGACGTTCTCCGGTATGCCCGTCGATCCGCAAGCGACCGCCCGCAAGACCGGTGCCGGCCTCGTCGCCGGTGTTGCCTTCAACCAGCAATAGGCCACCGTGCATACCCTGGCCGACCCCATCGCCCGCATCACCGGCAACGGTCAGCTCACCGCGGTGCATGCCGGCGCCAATGAAGTCCAGATTGCCCGCTTTTGGGACGATACACAGCCGCTCGCAGGGCTCGCCGGACAGCTCGAACAGTTCCCCGGCCGGCTTGTTCTGTCTGCCGACCCACAATCGGAGTGCGGCGATCTGTTCGAGACTCATCTGCGCCAAACGCTCAGGAATGAACTCGCGCATGTCCAGGCGTTGGGCGGTGGCCTGGCGTTGCGTCAGCCTGAGCTGATTCATGCCGCCACCTCATGCAACCTGAACTGGAACTGGCCGAGCTTGCCGCCGTAGTTGCCGGCGGAGATACGCAGGACGCCGCTCTCCGGTCCGCCCGCGCAGGCGGCCTGGATGCCGGCGCGCATCGCGGCCGAAACGTCGTCCGGCGTCAATCCGTTGACGACGATCTCCATCACGGAGCGAACCTCGCCGGAGAGATTCGACGGCGTGATGCCGTGCAGGGTCGGGCAGTACGCCTGATTGGTGGATGCCATCAATGCCTTGTACTTGGAGCCGACTTTCGACCCGGAACGCACCACGCCGCCGGGGAATGGCATGATCACGTTCGGCAACGGGCGCATGGCCGCGACGGCGGCCTCGCAGGCGGTCAGCGCGGCGCGCTGAGACCGGGCTAGCACAAGAAAATTGCCGCCTCCAACCGCCTTGCAGCGCGCGGTCGTCTCCTCGACCAGGAATTCGCCGTCCATCACCGGCACCCGCCAGTAGCGCCGACCGCCGAGCAGTTTTGAGATCTGCCAGCCGTCGCCGAAAAAGCGCAGATTTTTTCCGAGGGGCAGCCGATCGTCGCCGTCCATGCCGGCAAACACGGCGGTCGTCGGGCAAGTCAGCACGCACTGTCCGACGCGTTTCTCGAGTTGCTTGGCCAGTTGCTTGTTGGACATGTCAAACATCAGCACGCTGACACCGGGGCGGCCGTCCGGTGTCGCGTCGGGGGTCAGCTCAATCTCGATTCCAGCCTCGACGCCGCAGCCGATGACAGAGGTGGCAAAGCCGGTCATTGTCTCGCCGGCCTGGCGCGCCCATCGGAGATCGATCGCGGTGATCAGGATGCGGGTGGCCTTCATGCCGAACGCCTCTGCAAAGGTGTCTTCGATCGGGATCGCGTTCAACTTCATGGGTTCGTCCGCTCGTCGTCATGGCATCGATGCTGTGCAAATATGGAGATACGTACGCAATCGTCGTGCCTTGTCTCGCTGAGTGCTCGGCTTGATGGTTCGTCTTTTCCGTGTAACCCCGTCAGGTTTATTGATGTGACAGAATGCGCCAGTGGGGGTGCACGGCCTGTGCCGGATCCCATTGCTGCGCTCGCTCCCGGGGCATACGCCAGATCGGCACGCGAGTTGCTCAGGCTCCGCAACATGACCGTCACCACAACCCGCAAGGCCGCCGGACAGCCTGTATACGGGGCTGTCGCCGTCGACGCTCCGGCCCGGCTGCACCTGGGTTTCTTGGACCTGTCCGGTGAATTGGGA
>JBATTL010000166.1:0-1809 GCA_049670525.1 Thiohalocapsa sp.
TCCGTGCGCCCGGGCGTGAAGGGGACCTCCACATCATAGCCGGCATCCTTCGCCGCCAGCTCGATCGCCGCGGCACCGCCAAGGACGATCAGGTCGGCGAGCGAGACCTGCTTGCCGCCGGACGCACCGTTGTTGAAGGTCGTCTGGATGTCCTCGAAGGTCTGCAGCGCCCTTGCCAGGCTTGCCGGATCATTGACCGGCCAGTCTTTCTGCGGCGCGAGGCGAATACGCGCACCGTCGGCCCCGCCGCGCATGTCGCTTGTGCGGAAGGTGGATGCCGACGCCCAGGCGGTGCGCACCAGCTCACCGGTTGTCAGACCGGAAGACAAGATGCGCTTTTTGAGTTCGGCGATGTCGATTTCCTCGATGAGCACGTGGTCGACCGCGGGCACCGGGTCCTGCCATAGGAGCTCCGCGTCGGGCACCTCGTCGCCGAGATACCGGGCACGGGGCCCCATGTCGCGATGCGTCAGCTTGAACCAGGCCATCGCGAATGCGCGCTCGAATTCCTCCGGATTCTCGAGGAAGCGCTTGGAGATCTCGCGATAGGTTGGATCGAGCTTCAGCGCCAGGTCCGTCGTGAACATGATCGGCGCGTGGCTGACGCCCTCCAGGTGGGCATCGGGGACCGTGCCGGCGGCCGCTCGATCCTTTGGTGTCCACTGAATAGCGCCGGCTGGGCTGCGGGTTTGCAACCAGTCGTGGTCGAACAGATTGTTCAGATACATCATGGTCCAGCGGGTCGGCGCCGCAGTCCAAGCACCTTCCAGGCCGCTGCCGATCGTGTCTTCGGCATTGCCCTTGCCGCACCTGTTGGCCCATCCCAGGCCTTGTTGCTCGGTGGGCGCAGCGGCCGGTTCGGGGCCCATGCATTCTCCCGGCTTACCGGCGCCGTGGGTCTTGCCGAAGGTGTGGCCACCGGCGATCAGGGCGACGGTTTCCTCGTCGTTCATGGCCATCTGGCCGAACGCCACGCGGATCTGCTCGGCGGCAGCCAGCGGATCGGGGTTGCCGCCGGGGCCTTCCGGATTCACGTAGATCAGGCCCATCTGCGTCGCGGCGAGGGGATTCTCCAGGCAGCCTTCGGCGTCGTAGCGCTCGCGGCCGAGCATATCGGCCTCGGGGCCCCAGTAGACGATATCGGGCTCCCAGTCGTCGGCCCGGCCGCCCGCGAAGCCGAAGGTCTTGAAGCCCATATCCTCCATCGCGACGGTGCCGGCGAGGACCATGAGGTCGCCCCAAGAGATGCTTCGGCCATACTTTTGCTTGATCGGCCAGAGCAGACGCCGCGCCTTGTCCAGGTTGACGTTGTCGGGCCAGCTGTTGAGCGGATCGAAGCGCTGCTGGCCGCCTCCCGCGCCGCCGCGCCCGTCGGCAACCCGGTAGGTCCCTGCGCTGTGCCAGGCCATGCGGACGAACAGGGGGCCGTAGTGGCCGAAGTCGGCGGGCCACCAGTCCCTCGATGTGGTCATCAGGGCCTTGAGGTCCTGCTTGAGCGCCGCGAGATCAAGACTCGCAAAGGCCTGCGCGTAATCGAAATCCGCACCATAGGGATTGGATGCTGGGTCGTGATCGCGCAGAGGCTGGAGGTTGAGCTGATCAGGCCACCAGAAACTGTTCGGCTTCGCCTTCCCGGCCGTCATCGCGGGGTCTGCGGCCGCGGGGGTGGTCAGAAGGGCGGCCAGAAAGGCCGCGGGGATCGCTTTCATGAGCATGGGTATCATCTCCTCGTCTTTTTGGTGAGTTCGACCGCGGTACCCCGCGCCGCTTGGGTGATTCACATCTCGAGTCAAGCATCGCCTAATTCCT
>JBATTL010000167.1:0-9248 GCA_049670525.1 Thiohalocapsa sp.
GGACCAATAAGCGGCGGCCTCCGCGGGCTCGATGCGGCGTAAGCGCACCAGGGACTCACTGATCGAGGTTCGCTCCCGCGTGCCGATCACGGCGACGCCCGTCAGCACTTGGTGCTCGCGGCCAGAAAGCAACTGCAGCATGGCCAGGGCTTCTTCCCCGTCCAGCGGCTTACCGAGAATCCGACCGTCGCAGACCACGGCCGTATCGGCGCCGATCACCGGATGCTCGGTGGTTGCCTCCAGACGTCCGCAGCGCGCTTTCCCCAACGCCATGCGCTCTACATAAACCTTTGGATCTTCGCGGGGGACTGGAGTTTCATCCAGATCCGCTGCCAAGCGAGCATAGGTCAGCCCGAGCTGGCGCAACAACTCCCCCCGGCGCGGTGACCGGGAGGCGAGATAGAGTGCGATATCCGTCATCCTGCCCTTATACACGCATCGACGTTCATGCCGCGACGGGTGGTTGCCGGTCTTCACGGAGACCTTGGGTCAAATTAGGTGTCCTCGTGGTTATGCCCTCATGGCCGGTGGTAGGGGTGCCCTTTGGTCAAACTCCAGGCCCGGTAGAGCTGCTCTGCCAGGATGACACGCACCAGGGGATGGGGAAAGGTCAGCGGCGAAAGAGACCAACGGCACTCCGCGCGCGCAATGCAGGCATCTGACAGCCCGTCAGGCCCACCCACCAGAAGCGCCACGTCACGCCCCCCCGCGAGCCACCTGTTCAGCTCGTCCGCCAAGTCGTCCGTGGACCATGGCCGGCCGCAGACGTCCAGAGCCACCGCGAAAGCGCCCCGCGGCAGCGCCTTCAGCAGGCGCTCGCCCTCGTCGCGACGGATACGATCAACGTCGGCTGCGCTCGCCTTGCCTCGGCCGCGGTGACCTGGGTCGATCTCCACGAGTTCCAACGCGCACTCGGGCGGCAGGCGTTTGGCGTACTCGGCGAAGCCTTGCTCCACCCAGTTCGGCATGCGCCTGCCAACCGTCAGCAGGCGGATACGCATTGGATTCCGTTCGCATCCGCTTGAGCATTTCGCAATCGCACGCGCCCCTCGGCAATAGGTCCGTTTCTGTCGATTGTCTCCGGCGCCGTCGCGGCCCGGGGAATGGCTCTGCCTCGGCCGGCGCAGCGACGGGCGAACTCGAAACCTGTGCGTGCACACGTTATCATGGTGGGCCACTTCACACCGGGTTCAGATCTCGATTGTGGGCCGCGCGGCCACTTTGGGTCTCTTTCGACTGCACAGCCATTGCATCCGACCCGGCCCCGCCATGCATGACCTCACCGCCAGCATCTCGCCGGCCCGGCATGAGCGTCAGCGCGACAAGCCGGGTTGTCCGCGCTGACGTTCCTGCGGCGAATCAGAGTGAATGGTGCGAGCGGTGCATCACTTGAACGCGCTGCCCCGGATCGGTTGCATTGGCCGAAGTGACGCGCAAAATGCCCTGAGGTAGGTCGTTGTCCCCGTCGCCGCTGAGGTCGATCATCGCCGTTACCTTGCTGACCTCCCTGGTCGGTATTGGCGTAGCCGCCGTCCCGCCGCTGGCCAACCTCGAGACCAGCATTGGACTGCATTGGCTATTCAACCTTCGCGGCACCCGTGAGCCGCCGCCAGAGGTGGTCGTGCTTGGGATCGGGCGCGAGTCTGCACGAGCCCTGAATAAGCCGCAAAACCCAAGAAAATGGCCGCGCGGCCTGCACGCTGCGGTCGTCGACGAACTGCGGCGTGCACAGGCGCGCGTCGTCACCTTCGATCTGTTATTCGAGGAACCGAAAAACGCCGAGCAAGAACGAGCCTTGGCGGCGGCGATGGAACGATCCGCGAACGTCATCTTGTTTCAGTATCTCGAGCGCGAAGTGCTGCCCACTCCCGAGTACCAGCTGCAGCTGGACGTGCAGCGGATGCGCAATCCATTGCCGGTGCTAATGCAAGCCGCCGCGGGTGTGGCGCCCTTTCCCTTGCCGAGCGCGCGTTCCCGGGTCGATCAGGTATGGACCTTCAAGCGCGGCGCAGGCGGTGTACCGACCATGCCTGCGGTCGCAATGCAGCAGTTCGCGCTCCCCTACTGGCGGACCTGGCTGGACTCGTTGCGCGACCTTCTCCCGGCCGAGTTACTGGCCGGGCTGATTCTGTATGCACCGGGTGGCGCTGAACCGGACACTGCCATGCTCACCGCGACGACGCGAGCGCTGTTCTTGAGTCAGCCTGGGCTTGCCCGGCAGCTGCGCGAGCGGCTCGGGGCCGTGCCCGAGTCGAGAATCTCGCCATCTGCCCGACGAGCGCTTGGCGGATTGCTGCATCTGTACGCGCAACCCGATAGCCCCATTCTCGATCACTATGGTGGTCCGGGGACGATCCAGACGATCCCGTATCACCTCCTCGTTACCGATCCGGACCGGGTCTCGGATCGACTCCGGGACCGCGCTATTTTTATCGGTTACACCGAGGCCGTACAGCAAGAGCAGAAGGACAGCTTTCGAACGGTTTTCACCCGGCCCGACAGTCCGGTGATCGGTGGTGTTGAACTGGCCGCGACGGCGTTTGCGAATCTGTTGGAGCAGCGCACCATCAAGTCTTTGCCGAGGTCGCTGCGGCTGATGCTGATTCCCGCCTGGGCACTCCTGCTCGGCCTCGTCTTTTTGCGTTTCGCGGGTTGGCTGGGCGTCCTATTGGCGGCGGTCTTGGCAATGACTTGGACAACGGCCGCAATGCTGTTATTCACGCACCAGGCGGTCCAGATTCCGGTCGTTGGCCCGCTGTTGTTCCAACTTCCGACCGCGCTGATCGCATCCATGTCATTGCGTTTCGTGTCGGTCAGGGATGAAAGCCGGCGGATGCACGACGCGTTTGCGCACTTCGTCCCCGAGCGCGTCGTCGACGAGTTGACGGCCAACCTCGGCGCCGTCGGTACCGGGTCGGAATCGGTCTATGCGGTATGTATGAGCACTGACGTGGAGCAGTACACAAAGATCGCGGAGCGGGCCGACCCCGAGACGCTGCGGAATCTGCTCAATCGTTACTATCAAGTCTTGTTCGACCCGGTACGCAGACACCAGGGCGTCATCGCCAACGTTGTCGGGGATTCGATGATGGCGCTCTGGACCGAGCGGTTCGCGAATCGTCGTCTGTTCGAGCGCGCCACGCAGGCCGCGGTCGAGATTCAGCAAGATGTGCGGGCATACAACGCCATGCACCCGGAACAACCCTTCACGACGCGCATAGGACTGCATTGCGGGCCAGTTGTCTTAGGGCACGTGGGTGCAGGCGATCGCTTCGAGTACCGCCCCGTGGGCGACATCGTCAATACCGCGTCGCGTATCGAAACGCTCGGCAAACAGCTCGGCGTCTGCACCTTGGCATCCGACGACGTCGTCCGCGCTCAACGCTTCGTCGTCAGTCGAGAACTCGGTATGTTCCTGCTGGTCGGAAAGCGCTCAGCGTTGCGCGTTCACGAGTTGCTTGGCCGCCAGGACGACATTGATTTAGGATCACGGGCGCTCATCGAAGACTTCGGTCATGCGCTAAACCTATTTCGAGATCGACAATGGGCGACCGCGAACGCGTTGTTCGAAGACCTGCTTCACCGGTTTCCCAGCGACGGTCCGAGTCTTTTCTACAGCGATCTCTGTCAACGCTATCGACACGACCCACCGCCACCGGATTGGGGCGGCATTATCCCGATGCGGGCCAAGTAATCGCCTCGCCAGCTATTGGCGTGCGACCTGCCGGCGGTAAAACTGAACGTGCAAGACCATATTTAGTGTGCGTGATAGGATCTCGATTAAGGCGGTCGGGCGGCAGTTACCCCCGCGAACAAGGTCTCGGCAGCGTCCACAGTCGGGCTGAGAAACAACACCTGTTCTGTGCGCACCACAGTGGCGCTGGACCAAGGCCATGGCGGCGTCTATAGTCATTAGGGTGTCAAGGGCCAAAGCTTTAGCGCGCCTCGCCGGCCCCGCGCGCCGGTCGGTTACGAACAGACGGCCCTGAGTTACTCACCGCCATCCGGCAATCCACACCGCACAACAACGGATCGGGCATGCCGCACAGGGACATCAGAAGCGTTTCACGCAGGCGCGCCGTCGCCGAAGCATGCGGTCTGCACATGTCTTTCTTCGTTTCATCCCCTGGATGTCGCGTCGACGCTGGCCACATTGTCCCGCGTCGATGTCTATTGTTGCGGCTCTGCGTCGCGCTAACCACGCTCGTCGCGATCGCCCCTGCCACGGCCTGCGACCCCGAGGCCGCGCAGGCCGTATCTGTTCAGGGCCTTGTACAGTTACAGGCCGCCGGTTCGGACGATTGGCGACCAGTCACCGCCGGAGACGGCTTTTGTAGCGGCGATCGAATACGCGTCCCGCGCAATGGTCGTTCGGTCATCCTGTTGTCGGACCAGACCTCGCTGTCACTCGACCAAAACACGACAGTCACCTTTGGCAGGATTCAGGCCGATGAGCCGTCATGGCTGGAGCTGCTGCGCGGCGCGATCTATTTCCTGAGTCGTACGCGAAGCACCCTGGAGGTCAAGACACCCTACGTCAATGCCGCCATCGAGGGTACCGAGTTCGTCGTCCGGGTGGAGGATGCGTCCACAAAGGTCTCCGTCCTCGAGGGCCAGGTTGGCGTGTCCAACGCAATCGGGTCACTGCGCCTGAATAGCAACGAATCTGCATTGACCAGAGCGGGCGGCGCTCCGCGCCGAAAAGTCGTCGCTCAACCGCGCGATGCCGTTCGCTGGGCGCTTTACTATCCGCCGATCATCGATCAACGAGCGGGAGCGCTCGGCACCCCGGCGACAGGCGAAACCTCCGCTGCGGTGCTCGATGCCTATCGCCGCGACGACATCGGCGAGGCACTGCGACGACTCGAAGCGCTGCCGCGATCCGAGCGAACGGCCGACACGCTCGCGTTCGAGGCCGGCCTGCTGTTGACCGTCGGCCGAGTCGACGAGGCCGAGTCGTCTATCGACGCCGCTTTGAGCAGCGATCCACGCAACTCCACCGCGATTGCCCTGCAATCGGTGATCGCGACGGTCCGCAACCGGCGCGATGAGGCGGAGCAGCTCGCCGACAAGGCCGTGGCGCTTGATCCCAGCGCACCGGTAGCCCAGATGGCGCAGTCCTACGCGCTGCAGTCCCGCTTCGATTTGCAGGGCGCCGCCGCGGCCGCGCGTCGCGCGGTGGATGCAGATCCGGACAATGGCCTTGCCTGGGCCAGGCTCAGTGAGCTGACCCTGGCCCTGGGACAACGCAAGCAAGCCGTCGAGTACGCCGAGCGATCCGCGAGCCTCAATCCCCGCTTGGGGCACAGCCAAACCGTGCTCGGATTTGCACTGCTTGCCCGTAGTAGGCCCGCGGACGCACAGGGGCGGTTCGAACGCGCGGTGAGACTGTCGCCGGCATCTCCGCTGGCCAGACTTGGTATAGGCCTGAGCTTGATTCGCAACGGCGAACTCGCTCGCGGCGTCGAACAGTTGGAGATCGCGACGACGCTCGACCCGGACAATTCTCTGCTGCGCAGCTATCTCGGAAAGGGCTACTACGAGCAGAAGCGCCCGCGCCTAGCGGCCGTCGAATACAGCATAGCCGAGCAGCTCGATCCGCTCGATCCAACGGCCTATTTTTACGACAGCATCCTGCTGTTAACCGTCAACCGCCCCGTCGCGGCACTGAAGCAGAACCTCGAAGCTCAGGCACTGAACGACAATCGAGCGGTTTTTCGATCCAGACTGCTGCTGGATGAGGACCTTGCCGCCCGCAGCGTGGCGCAAGGGCGGATTTTTGATGAGCTCGGGTTCCAGCAACTCGGGCTGCTGGGCGGATGGAGGGCGGTCAACGTTGACTCAGCCAACTTCTCGGCCCACCGTCTGTTGGCCGACCTTTACGATAGCTTGCCGCGGCACCAGGTTGCGCGCGTGAGTGAACTCATGCAGTCGCAACTGCTGCAACCCGTCAATCTCAATCCGATTCAGCCCCAGCTGGGTGTCGACCGTCTGGGCGCGCTGCGCGGCATCGGTCCAGCATCACTAGGCTTGAATGAGTATATGCCCATGTTCGCCAGCAACGGCGCGAATGGGCAAATCAGCCTGATGGGGGGAACACAGAACACTTGGGCGAATGACGTGGTCGCCGGCTTTTTGCAAGACAACATTTCCTTCAGTGCCGGACAATTCCACTACCAGACCGAGGGCTGGCGCGACAATGGCCAGGACCGGCAGGACATCTTCACCCTATTCGCCCAGTACAACGTCACCCCTGACTTGAGCGTGCAACTTGAGGGGAGGCAGCGAAAGCGCCGGCTGGGGGATCTGACACAAGACTACGACGGTAGCTTCGATCCAGACGCGAACCGCGACATTGATCGCTGGTCGCTCCGGGCGGGGGTGCGCTATTCGTTCTCGCCGCGCAACGATTTGATCCTGTCGGTACAGCATGAGCACTGGCGGGAGGACGAGCAACAGCGCACTACGACCACAGAAGTCATCGCGAATCAGGACAGAACGTCCGACAGCATCCCGATCTTCCGGGTCGAAGAGGAGCCTCTGCCGGGTGCGCTCCCCGTGACGCTCCGCACGACAGTCGTGGGAGCGGTCGACATCGATGTCGATCTCGAAACCGAGGCCACAGCGGTCGTGGATGCGCTGAATCAAAGCGAGTTCGACGCCGACAACGACAATCTCGAGCTCTTGTTCCTGCGCCGCGGAGACCGATACGATCTCGCGACGGGGGGCGGCTACTTCTCGCAGAACGCCGATTTCGTGGTCAAAGTGCAACCCGAGGTCACTACCACCGGAACCTTCACCTCCACAATCACTGAGGTTTTCAGCGGTACAGTTACCCTTTCAGCGGTTCCGCCGGTGCTACCGGAGACCATCACCCCGTTCGCCGAATCCGACGCTCGGACCACCGTCACGCCGATCAATAGGGTCGAAACGCCGGCGCCATTGTTCAGGCGCCTGGAGCAGCGCGTGCGTCATGCGAGCGGTTTTGGCTATCTCAATCTGCGGCCGCTCGGTGACGGACTGACGTTGACCGTCGGACTCAGTTACGACGACCTGCAGGACAACACGTCCACCGACACCCGGCAACTGAATCCCAAGTTGGGCTTGATCTGGTCAGTCAGCGAGCAATTGACATTACGCGCCGCCTATTTCCGCGTGCTGCGACGTTCGCTGATCGAGAGCAGAACCGTCGAACCGACCCAGGTAGCGGGGTTCAACCAGTTCTTCGACGATTTCAGCGGTACTGACTCCACCCGCGCCGGGGTTGCGCTGGACTATCGTGTGAATCCGGATCTTTTTGCCGGAGTGGAGTTCAGCGGACGAGAACTGACCGAACCGAGTTTTGCTGCGGCGTCGGTCGATCAACTTGGGGCGTCAGTCGATCAACGCGAGCGCACCCACCGGGCTTACCTCTACTGGACGCCGACTGAGACGCTCGCAGTGCACGGCGACGTTTTGTACGACGACTATCAGACCGACGAACCGCTGCGGCTGAGCAACTCACTGATCGAGTTGCGCGAAGTGGCCGTGCCCCTTGGCCTGAACTACTTTCGCCAAGACGGCTTGATCGCGGGTCTTCAAGCAACGTACATCGATCAGGACATCAAATTCCGGGATCGACCCAAGCAGGGCGACTCCTTCTGGACCGTCGGCGCCGCGCTTGGCTACCGGATGCCGAGACGTCGTGGGTCCATCCTGTTGCAGGCCAGGAACCTGTTCAATACCGATTTTCAGTATCAGGATGACAACTTTCGCACGACCGAACCCAGCGATTCGCTCTGGATTCCCGCACGATCGGTGTTCTTGACGCTGAATCTGGTGCTTTAGGCGATTGCCGGAGCTTTTCACACCATATTGCGCCGGGTATTCGTTCGCCCACAAGGAGCGCCAACTGTCGCATAGCCGCGCTATTCGACGGTTGGCGCGACGCCGAAGGCGGGCGAAAAGACAAGCAAGTTGGTATGAAAACTGACTGGAGTCGCCTCAGGTATCTGGTGCTTGATAGAGAATCATTGGGTCGGCGCATCCGCTGTCCTTATCGTTCAGGTGGTCCACCCGGACCGGGTTAGGAAAGATCATACCGACAGGAGAAATAACGATGAACCAACCGCTCAAGTTGACAGGATTGTTCCAGATACTGCCTTGGCTCATGCTGTTCGCGGGAATCGGGCTCACCGCCTGCATGGAGGAGAATAACGCCGCATCGCCGAACGCGATAGTGCCCGAGGGGGTGCCGGAAGGAACGCAAGGGATTATCACCATCGGCAAGGAGGGCACGATGGAAAGCATCCAGGTGTTCGCTCCGGACGGCACCATGGCTGAGCGGTGCCTCATCTGTACGCCGGAACAGGAAGAGAAGTTCGGCACCGGATGCGAGAAAGCGACCGAGCATGACCGGGTATGCGAGTCGCATGACTTGGGAGAGCCGAGTATCGACACGACTTTCCAGTTCTATCCAGGGAAACCAGAGACAAGCGCGGCGTCCGTTTTGTTGCCCAAGCCAGCTTTTGCGGGACACGGCCGATGTATCCGAATCAACGGCTTTAACTTTTGCTACTGACCGGCGTTTGCTGAGTTCCGCGCCGACGTCAGCGCAACGGGCGCTGTCGTCGGGGTGTCGCGGCAGCCAGCGGTCTCAGGGGGAGCGGTTGCTCGCCCGCGCATACCCCGCGGCAACCCATGCTGCCGCGGCTTGATCGCGGCGGCCCCCGTCGCGGAAATGCCGCGGCCGCGCACTTGGTGTTCGGGGATCAGCATCTCCTTTGGTCAGTGCCGGCGATGATTGGAACGCTGTCTAGCGAGAGGCCCGACCCGAGTCCCGGACTGCGCTAGTTTGCACCGCCAACAGCCGTGCGGTGCAAGTGGCTTCAGGTACACCAACCTTGCCAGCTGCCTTTGGTGCGGCCAGATTGGCTGGCTGAAGATGGCTCAACAAGAGCTATCGCGCCAGAGCAGACGATGAAACCCCCGGTGCAGCATGAGCTCACCTGATTAGCAATGTGCTTCCGCTAGGCGAATCAGCCTTTCCGTGTGCGGTCCACAACCGACCGCCGCCAGCAACAGCCGGTGCGGCAGCGCATGTAGATCGAAGCGGCGATTGAAGCGATAGGCGATGGCGCCGAGGTAATGCTGGGCATATTTGCTGTAGCCGAAGGCATGGTAGGCGCCGCTAAGGCTGGTCTTGAGGTTGCCGAGGACGGTGTTGACCCAATAGAACATCGGCAAATCCTTGGGCTTGCGGGTGCCGA
>JBATTL010000168.1:0-5764 GCA_049670525.1 Thiohalocapsa sp.
CCGGAGCGTGGGAGCCAGCCCGAAGTGTCCGCGCCAGCCGGCCCTGGTCATCGTTGCAGCCACCGAGGGACGGTCCGCACAGCGGACCCTACCCGGAGCGCTGTCGCTGCAGGGTCCGTTGTGCGGACCATTTCCGCTGAATCCTGACCTGCCTCGAACGCAAAAATCCGATTCCAGTCGTTCTTCATGCTGATGACGATCCAGCCCTGCTTCTGCGCCTCGTCGTACAGCGCCTGGGTGAAGGTGCCGACTCGGGTGTCGGGGAGCCCCTGCGCCGGCCCGTAGGCGTACTCGCGCTTGGCGTCGTCGTGCAGCAGAATCATGGACAATCGCGCGCCGTCACCGGCCTTGGTGTATTCCAGCATCTGACGGTCGCCGGTCGAGTTTCCGAACGCCGCATGGGGCCGGCGCCCGATCATCAGGTGGATGCCCTCGGGCTTGCCGGCATTGTTGTCGTTCAGGAGTAGTTTCGGCTCCTTGGTGAGAAACGGCGTGCCGTCCTTGCGATAGCCATACTTGGTCGCGCCAGCGGTGCCGACCACCTGCTCCGGCGGGATACCGTAGACGCGCTCGGAATACACGCGAACGAAGTCCTGTCCGCCGCCGGTGACGATGTAGGTCTTGTAGCCGTTGGCGCGCAGGTACCCCAGGACCTCCTGCATCGGCAGGTATGTGAGACCGGTGTAGGGCCGGTCCCAGCGCGCGTTCTTGGCGGTTGCGAGCCACTTCTCCGCCTCGGCCTTGAACTCGTCGACGCTCATGCCGGTCAGCGTGGCGGCGAGGATCTTCATCAGATCGTCCATGGGGAGCTTGGCGATGGCCTCGCGGTCGCCGGACAGCACGGTCTTGAAAGGCTCCACCTTCGCCAGCTCCGGTTTTGCCTTAACCACCGCCGGAACCCGGTCCAGGCAGTAGACGACCTGGCTGTACATGGGATGCTCGACCCACAGCGTGCCGTCCTGGTCGAAGGTCGCGATGCGCTCTTCCGGCGGCACGAACGTCAGGCTTCCCTCCGTCGTGGTCTCCTTCACGAAGGCCATGATCGCCTGCTTCGCTGGCCCGTCGTTCCAAGAGGACAGCGGATCATCGGCGGCGAGCCCCGGTTGTTTTTTCTGGGCCGATACAGGGGCTGATACAGGGGCTGGGCCGGTCGGCGCGCCGGTCGCGATGGTCAGCTTCTGGCCAGGCTTGATGACGTCCGAGCTGAGGTCGTTCTCCGCCTTCAGCGTGTCCAGCGGTACCTCGAAGCGTTCGCCGATTTTAATCAGCTCATCACCCTTGACCACCTCATAGGTGCCGGTAGCAGCATCGTATTCGCCCTTGGCGTGGTGGCGAGCCCTCTGGTCGGCGGCCTGGACGCTGGCGATGGCCAGACAGGCCGTCAGCGCCAGTACCGAGCAGGCGGCTTTGAACTGCGTGCTGAATAAGGGCCTCTTCATAAGTACACACCTTCCGAATTGAATGAAGCGTTATTTTGACTAGAAGGAAAAGCTCGCGCAGAGACGCAGAGGCGCAAAGGGAAGAAAGAGAAGCGGTCGATGTAACCAGTGCAACGACCTTCTCAAGTCTCTGCTGCTTCTACTGTATTTTCCTCAGCTCTCTCCTCTTCTCTGCGCCTTTGCGTCTCTGCGCGAAATATCTTTACTTCCGTGTGTGCGCGCCATTCTTCCAAGGCGTTGACGCAGCGAACGATGCCGTCCTTCACCAGACCTGTAGGCTGGGTTGAGGTACGAAACCCAGCAACGGCATTATTGCGAACATTAAAAAAGCTGGGTTTCGCAAGCTCAACCCAGCCTACTGGCTGTCTCCCGGATGATGCGGGCGGCCCTTGCGAGCCGCCCGGTCCATCGCATCAGCTGGGCCTCGCGCTGTTACTGACCCGCGTGACTGATGTGTGATGCATCCTGCATCGCCTTGATGACGTTATCCAGGTTGTAGCTCGCCGGAGTCTGCAGCGATGGGAACTCGCGATAGGTCTCAAGTTCCTTCAGCCACAGCAGCTGCCCGATCGGCATCAAGTTCCAGTCATAGATGAACGCGGTGCTCGCAGCCGCCAGGGCACCACCGTAATCCATGAGGGTGCCATCAACCGATGCGACCGACCGCTCGAAGGGATCACGCTTGAGGTTGTTGACCTGGGTCCAGTGATAGGTCTGTGGGGCCATGAAGGTATCTTGCGCATTGGAAGAAACCATCGTGTAGTAGAACTTCCAGTTCTTGTGCCGAACCGCCGAAGGCTGTGCACCGGTGTAGTAGAAGAAGGTGTCGCGGGCCGAATCCGACTTGCCTTCGAGATAGTCCCGCTGGTCGAAGCCATCCAGCGTGGTCTTGACGATGCCGGGGTACTCGCCTGCCTCGACCTGCTTCTTCAGGGCATCACCCGAAGGCCCGCCGGCGATATTGACGAAGGTGGGCACCCAGTCCAGTGACGAGAAGATCTGGTCCGGGTTCGAGCCGGCCTCAACGTGCCCCGGCCAGCGAATGACCATCGGCGCCCGCATGCCGCCTTCCCAGGTGGTGAGCTTGCCGCCTCTGAAGGGCGTGATACCGCCGTCGGGGTAGGTGATTCCCTCGGCGCCGTTGTCGGTGGTGAAGACGACGATGGTGTTGTCGAGCTCGCCCATGTCCTCGAGCTTGTTCAGCACGTAGCCGATGTTGTCGTCCATCTGCTTCATGCCGGCTTCGTTGATACCCCAGTCCTTGCCGCCCTGCTGGCCCAGCATGTTCATGTACTTGTCCGAGAGCATGGTGGTGACGTGCATGCGCGCCGGGTTGTACCAGACGAAGAACGGCTTGCCGGTCTTCTCGGGGTCGTTGCGCTCGAGAAAGTCGATGACTTGAGCGGAGATCTCCTCATCCACGGTCTTGGAACGTTCCAGCGTCAGCGGCCCTTCGTCCTTGCAGCTCTGGTTCTCTTCCGTGCCGTCCGAAGACGTGCAGTGGAGGACCGGCCGCGGTGGGGTCATGCACAGCGCGGTCTTCGGGTCCACGGCACCGGCGACCTCTTCGAGCCCCTTGACCGGGGTGTTCTTACAGGGCGGCACAACGGTCTGATCGGTCGGCGTCTTGTTAATGTCGGGGAAGCTCACCCCCTGCATGGCATCGAGGTGATACAGGTAGCCCCAGAACTCCTGGAAGCCGTGCGCCGTTGGCAGCGATGCGGCTTTGTCGCCGAGGTGGTTCTTGCCGAACTCGCCGGTGTTGTAGCCGAGGTCCAGCAGGAATTTTGCAAGCGCGGGCGTGCCCGGCAACAGCGAGCTGGTGGCACCCGGAAGCTGCGGCATGACCATGCCGGCCCGCAGCGGATGCATGCCGGTGAAGAAGGCGGTGCGGCCTGCCGTGCAGCTCTGCTCGGCATAATAGGTCATGAACCGCGCACCTTCATTGGCGATGCGGTCGATGTTGGGCGTCTCCCCAACCATGAGCCCCTGATGGTAGGCACCTACGTTCATGATGCCGATGTCATCGCCCATGATGAACAGGATGTTGGGCTTGTCGCCGC
Organism: Thiohalocapsa sp.; assembly: GCA_049670525.1. Lineage (GTDB taxonomy): Bacteria > Pseudomonadota > Gammaproteobacteria > Chromatiales > Chromatiaceae > Thiohalocapsa. The sequence goes on from JBATTL010000168.1 coordinate 3,503, forward strand.
TCGCGTCGGCGGTGCTTGCTTGGCTGTCGCTGGCCTCTGCGTCCGCGGCAGCCACCTTCAGCGCTTGGCCCACGGCGATGTTGTCGGAGCGTAAGTCGTTGGCCGTCTCCAGCTCGCCGACGCTCATGCCGAAGCGCTTTGCGATGGCGCTGAGGTTGTCGCCCGCGCCAACGGTGTACGTGCCCGCGGCAGCGTCGTATTCGCCTCTGGCGCCGGCGATGGGGTCGGCATCTGCCGCCACAGCCACGCTAGCGCCAAACAACATGGCGCCAGAGAAACGTAGCGGCCACTGTTGCGGCAAGAACCTTGGCGCGCAGACGCGCCGTTGGCCCAGGATTTTGAATCATCGCAGGATGCTCCAGTTCATTCGTGAAGCTTGGGGTTTGCGCCTTCGAAGGCGATACGGGGATTGGCTTGTTGAGTCGCATACGCACTTTTCTCTGGTTGAAACGTACTATCAGAATGCGGTGCCCACGGTGGGGCGGGGGTTAGCGTTGGAAAAAAGGGTAGGCAAGCAGAGCGGGCGATCGTTGTGGCTTCGGAGCTGTGATCGCGGCGTCGATGGCTTCCAACAGGGGGTCCCCGCGAAACGGGTTGGCCGGACAGGCGGGCGATCGGCTCTGCTCTGGTGCATGATACATCGGAGAAACCCGTTAGTTCCCTCTTGTTCGATTGTCCTGGGACGGTGGCCCAAGAACTGGCGTCGACCCGATTCTACGAAGGCGACGGCGGCGAAACTACCGGACGAAGGGGCATGGGGATTTGCCCGAAAGGGCAAAAGCGGGTCGCTGCCACTGGCACCGTGCCACACAACCGTTGCGACGACACCGGCGCGGGGTCATTTGAACCCACGCCTGCCGACATTCCCATTGGCCGTTCCACCTAGACTACGTACGTAACCCCTCGTCGGACCCTGCCCTTCGGATGCCAGCCAACAGGTCGGCGCGTGTGACCGGCCTCTCCAGGATGACCAACCCGCCGGCCTTCAAGGCGCTGACTGCCTGCGGGACGTCGCCACGATCGACGATGACCAGCGCTGGAATTCGGGCGCAGGCGGCGGCGAGCTGGCTCGGCTCGGAGCCACCGGAATCATTGGCCGGCATATCGACAAGCAGACAGCCGATCCGGTCTGGGCCGACATGATCGAGGCAAGCCTGCAGATCGGTGAACGCCTTGCTGCGCAGGCTCGCGGACCGCAGCAACTCAACGAGACAGGTCAGCATGGTGGGGTCAGCGCTGACCACATACACCGTTGCTGTTCGCATGGGGCTTTGATCACTCCTGCGGCGGCGATGAACCCTAATCCGGTAGTTGGCATCAATTATCTGGCTTGCTCAACAAGTTGCATGCACCTTGGTAGGTGCGACTTCAGTCGCACGCAAGGCACTGACCGTGCGACTAAAGTCTACAGCCGGGCCAACTGCTCCATTTAGAATGAAACAACCCTTCGCCAATAGCGCGCTTGTCGGTAGGCATGCCGGTCTTACCGCGTTGCCAGCACCGCGTTCAGAATTCTTGCGTGGCTTGACGATAGACGAGCGTAGGCAGGAATGACATGCGATTGACTACGCGTCCTACGTACGCAGTCAGCGGGAGAAACAGCCACAGACACCGCGCTGAGCGAACCCGGGCGGAACGGTTCCGGGCACGAAACCAGGCATGCGCGCGCTCGCTGCCGGCCTAGCGAGGCTTCGCCTCAGGCCGACGAGTCGTGATCATCGGTATCGGTATCGAAACGAGTGGCAAGCGGCCCGATTCCGATTTCGAGGACCCTCGCCGGTCCTAGGCCGCGTCGAAACTTGACTCATCCGCAAGCATTTGGCGCCGTCAAGCAATCTAGTGTTCCCGCCCCGACGCCAGCGCCAACGCCAGCAGCTCCTTGACGGAACTCAGGCCCAGCTTTCGCAGCAGATTCTGGCAATAGGCCTCGACGGTGCGGTGGCTGACATCCAGTTCGCGGGCGATCTCTTTGCTGGTGCCGCCCTTGAGCAACCTGTCGAACACCTCGCGTTAACGCTGCGTCAGCAAGAGCAGTTATTTCGTAATCTGTCCCGAATGGCACTAACTTAAGCAAATAGTGTTTTTCGAACAGTGCTTTACAGACCGATTCGCGGAACAAAAGAGACATCAGGAGCTAGGAGGCGCTCGAGAAATCAATCGGTTGCGAATTTTTTTGAGAAGTTTTTGCCTTATTGCGCTCGCAACCAGCTGATATATCGACTAAAACTCGTTAATTTAGTGCCATTCTGGTCTGTCCCGGAA
>JBATTL010000169.1:0-2565 GCA_049670525.1 Thiohalocapsa sp.
CACCGTCGCAGACAACCCGATGCGCTGGGGATCGAGTCCGCCCGCAGTCGCAACTGACAACGCCAGCCGTTCCAACGAGAGCGCCAAGTGCGCCCCGCGTTTGGTGGCGGCCAGGGAATGCACCTCATCGACGATGACGGTATGCACCGACCGGAGATTGTCAGCGGCCTTGGAGCCCAGCAACAGATACAGGGACTCCGGCGTCGTCACCAGGATCTCCGCGGGTTCCTTCAATTGTTGCTGGCGTTCCCGTGCCGACGTGTCGCCGGTGCGAATCGCGACCCGCGGCAGCTCAAACCGCTGATCGAGCCCCGCCGCCGACTGGGCAATACCGGCAAGCGGCGCGCGCAGGTTGCGCTCGATGTCATAGACCAGCGCCTTCAGCGGTGAAATGTAGAGGACCCTGGTGCCTCGTGTTGACGCGCCGGAAGCGTGCTGGAGGTCCGCCAATGCAGGATTCGGCTCGGGCTCGGAAAGGGGGCGTACCGACCGACTGCGGGCGACAAGAGGTGTGTCGTCTGTAACACCGGCAGCGATGCCGGTTCGGTCCGCCTCGGGGCGCATCAACCGGTCGATAGACCACAAGAACGCCGCCAACGTCTTTCCGCTGCCGGTGGGTGCTGTGATCAATACATGCGCGCCAGCGGCAATGACCGGCCAGCCGCTGGACTGAGCATCGGTCGGTCCGTCGAAATTCTGGGCGAACCAGCGGCGCGCAGCGGGACTGAAGTTATCCATGGGCCCGAGATGGGGACATCACGCTGGACCCACGATACTGGCCCCACGATACTGGGCTCGAGATACGGGACCCACGACACGGGGACGGCGCGCAGCGTTCCGAGCGTCTTCCGCGGCTGATGGCTCCAGCCGCAATAACCGGGCTGATCGATGCATAGGAGGCTCGGCCAGCGCCTCCTGTCCGGGCTAGATGCGGCTCAACAATTCCGCCTTCTTCTGCGAATACTCATCGTCGGTCAAGAGCCCGTTGGTGTGCAGTTTGCCGAGTCGTTCGATGGCACTGAAGATGTCGTCCTCCTGGGACGACTGCGCTGGCTGGCTGGCCTGCATCGGACTGTCCGGTCGCGGCGCCTGGGAGGGTTGGCTCTGGGGCACATGCGAGGACGCTTGCCGGGGCTGGCCTTGCGGCTGGCCATTGACGGACACCACCGGCAACGCGCCCAGATTGACCGTGCCGTACTGGCTCGTGAACAGGATCGAACCGCCGCTTCCCTGCTGCTGCGAGAAACCGCCGATCTGATGATCCTGGGTGTCGTAGACCCACACCTGGCCACCGGTCTGCACGGCAAGCCGCCGCGCGCCGGAAAAGTAGGCATAGCGCACATTGTTCTGCGCGCCCGTCGCACCGGGTGAGCCGAGGTCCTGGGGCCACCAATTGTCCGCCGGGTCGGGAACGAACAGACTGGACTGCCCCATCATGCCGCCCGCACGCTGGGATTGCTGCCCCCCACCACCCTGCGACTGGGACTGAAAGCTGCCGGACTGCAACAGCCCCGGCTGATTGGCGAGGATATTGGAGATCTCGCTGCAGAGCGCGTCCACCGACCCCTTGAGACTGTAGTTAAACATGTCACCAAGCATCAGCATGCCGCCCCGCATCCACTGGCCGGAGCCGGCAAACTCCGGATGGTTGAACTGGGCCATGGAGCCGTTGCCGTTGAGCACGGCAAAGAACATGTGCGTGATCGCGTCCTGACTGAATCCATAGCGTTGAGTAAGGTCGGCGACGATGCGCTGACCTTCCGACGTGAGTTGTTGCATGGAAGCACCTGAATGGGAACTTGCGAAATTGGCTGCCAAGCTATCACAGTCGGCGGCTCGCCCTGCGACAATTGCAGTGGGGCGCACCAACCTGGCGGAATGCGGCCTGATCCGGCATCGAACCGGGGATGCGCCATGCAATTATAGGCGCTTCGCGCCGAGCCGACTGGAAGTCGGCATTTCCGGACTTCGGCGACTTCTGTCAATCGCCTTAGCCTTTGGCGAAGAGGTTGCGCAGCTCGCTGTCGGTGAGAGGTTGGCCGTCAATCTGTTTTGGGACGGTGAAGTCGCAGCCTTCGCGCCAGCGGTTGCAGCCGAACGCGCGATGGCCTTCGATTAATTGGCCCTGGCGGCATTTGGGGCATTGTAGTGGGTTGTCGCGCAGGCTTTGAGCACTGGCCAGTGATGCTTCGCTCGGTGTCGGGCCGATGGTGTTGGATTGGGTATCTGCCGACGTGCTGGTCGCTGTCTCGGTTGGGATGCTGGCCAGGGTGTTGGTTGGAGTGCTGGTTTGCGGTTCGGCGAACGGGTTGCCCAGGTCTCCGTTGCCGCCTTCTCGGGCCCGTTCAAAATCGAATCCGACCTTGCCGTTGGCGTCCAACCGCAGACTAGCGCTGAAAGGTTTGTCGGCCTTGGACTTGAAGCCGTCGATGGGGTCTGTGTGACCCTGGTCAATCAACCGTTTGACCGCGGCCTTGGGCAGGCGCTTGCCCGCCATGGTTTTCCAGATGGTGAAGCCGCAGCCGTCGCGCCAGCGGTTGCAGCCGAACGCGCGATGGCCTTCGA
>JBATTL010000170.1:0-1642 GCA_049670525.1 Thiohalocapsa sp.
GAAACCGCGGCCCTTTTCGCTCAGGCTGTGGATCGCCAGCCCGGCGTCGATCTCGTCCTTGTCGGCGCCGCTCATGAGCTGGTCGAGGAAGCGGCTGACCTGGCGCACGTTGCGTGCGACCTCGGACATCCCCTTTTTACCAGCATCGAGCTCCTCGAGCACCACCATCGGCAGGAAAATGTCGTGCTCCTTGAAGCGGAAGACGGCGGTTGGGTCGTGCATCAGCACATTGGTGTCGAGCACGAACAGGCAAGACTTGTCGCTTTCGCGCTTAATCATTTGGTTGGCGTTTCGCCCCCGCTATAGATTGCGGTCTGCACGATCGTCGGGTCCGGCCGCCGTGCGCTGAGTACATGGATGGCTCGATCGGGTTCAAGTCATCTCAGGGGCAGGTCCCGATCTCTTATCGCGGCCGGGCTAGCCGAGGGCGCGAACGGCCTCCAGCACCTCGTCGGCATGCCCCTTGACTTTGACGCCACGCCATTCCTGTCTGAGGACGCCATGTTCGTCGATGAGAAAGGTACTGCGCTCGACTCCGAGGGATTCCTTTCCGTACATCTTCTTCAGCTTGATTACATCGAAGGCTTTGCAAAGTGTCTCGTCCTTATCCGCCAGCAGGTCGAACACGAAGCTCTGCTTGGCCTTGAAGTTTTCCTGCGCCTTGACGCCGTCGCGGGATGCGCCAAGGATGGCGGTATTGAGTGCCGCGAAATCGGCGGCCGCGGCGGTGAAGTCTAGGCCCTCCTGCGTACAGCCGGGGGTGCTCGCCTTGGGGTAGAAGTAGAGGACGAGTCGCTGGCCGCGGTAGTCGGACAGCTTGATGGATTGGTTCCCGGTGGCTGGAAGTTCGACGTCCGGAATGGTTTCTCCAACTGCAGCGGCCATGGCAATTCCTGTGGGTCTTGTCGGGTGAAGGGGGTTCGTGATCCTCGCAAGATGCTCAGTAGGTGCTGTTCAGTATTTACGATCGCAAGCCAGGTAGTCAGGCCAGTGCAATCTGTCCGTTCACCACTATGATGCTCGCGGGTCAGACCTTGAGTGGTTCAAGTACCGCGTCCAGATTCAGGCCGTCGCAGTAGTCCATGAATTCCTCGCGTAGTGTTGCGATGTGTGTCGACGCCGGGATTCCGACAGTCATGTGGACGGAGAACATCGGCGTGCCGGTATGCGCGGCGGAATAGGTGCTCGTGGCCATGTCCTCGATGTTGATGTCGCGCTCGGCAAAGAACCCAGCCAACTTATTGACAATGCCCGGGTGGTCCATCGCCACGACGTCGACGCCGTAGGGCACCTTGTCGGTATCGCGTGGCCGCTCGCCAGTGCGCTTGCTGCTGATCGTCATGCCGAGGGACCGCTCGAGCTCTGGCAGTACGTTTTCCACCTTCGCCAGCGTGTTCCACTTGCCCTCCACCAGCAGGATCGCAGCGAACTCTCCGCCGAGCACGGTCATGCGGCTATCTTCGATATTGCAGCCCTGCTCCAGGATGGCGCGCGAGAGGTTGTTGACGAGTCCCGGATGGTCTTCGCCGAGGGCGGAAATAACGAGATAGGTCTTCTGCGTGCTCATCTTGCGGTATTGTGCGTGCTCATCGTGCGGTATTGGTCAGGCTCGCTGCGGTCGCTTTGCGAGAGTGTATAGCAT
>JBATTL010000171.1:0-1503 GCA_049670525.1 Thiohalocapsa sp.
GGTGTCGCCTGCATCCCTGACTATGGGTCGGGCGGCCCACCACCGCGCCCGCGGTACTGAGGCGATTTCTGTCGATTCTCATACCAGCTTGCTTGGCTTTGCGCCCGCCTTCGGCTTCGCGCCAGCAGTTGCATAGCGCGACTATGCGCCAGTTGTCACTCCTTGAATGCGAACGAAAATCCGGCGCACCATGGTATGAAAATCTCCGGCAATCGTCTGAGCCCCGAATGTCAGACCTTGTAGGTCGGGGGAATGATCTCGTCGAATGCCGCCTGGCGCGCCTTCGCGTCTGTGGTGATCACCAGACTGAATTTCAGAATCCTGACCCTGTCGCCATCCGCGAGCGGCGAGCGGTCGATCTTCCGGCCATTGACCAGCGTGCCGTTGGTGCTCTGCAGGTCCTCGATCCAATAAGACCCGCCCTCCCGAAAGCTGCGGGCGTGGTTCTGTGAGACCCCGATGTTGTCGATGATCAGGTCGCTGCCCGGATCGCGACCCACGGTGATTTGGTCCCTATCGGTCTGGAGGACGCTGACTTCCTCGCCGTTGAACTGCAGCACAATTCTCAACATCTCAGCGAGCCCCGTTCGCGGTCGTTTTCGGCAGTACAACGGATCGATTCGAGGCCGCGACTGGCGGCCGGGCCGGGCACGACCCCGACGGGCGGATTTGGAGGCGTTGGTCCGAAGCGGACGCTTTCGCGAAGACCTCTACGATCGGATCAGTCTCCTGGAGATCTTGGTTGGGAAGGGTCACTCAGGTGACACAGAGCGAGCCCGGCACCAAGACCCAGGGAAGACAGCTTCAGTGTCGACAGCGTATGACCCAGTGTCAGCAGCATCAGCGGAATGGCCAGTCCGCCCAACAGATCGAAGGCCGATTCGAGCGGCTTCGGCAATTCCGAGTGCGTCGACAACAGCACGAGCGCAATACCGATGGCGTAGATCACCGGTGAGGTGAGGATACCGCGGGCGCTGACCTCGCCCTTGGGTACCCAGTCGCCATAGGTGAAGATCCCGAGCATGACCACGATCATGAAAGCGAAGGCGTAGGCCAATCCGTCGGCGCCGAAGTCCAGCATTGCCACGGGCAGACCGATATTGCCGACGTTGTTCAGGGTCATCGGTGCGATGAAGACACGCAGCGGCAGACCGAAGAGCCTCAGCAAGACGGCAGCCACGCAAAGGAATACCGCGAGTGCGGCCATAGCGGCCGCGGCGGTGGTGAGAAACGGCGTCAGCGCGATATGGCCCGCGGACAGGTGAGAAATTACGAGGGCGGGGTAGCCAACATGCTGTGCCAGACCGCCGATGACCTTGCGGTCGAACGGCAGCTGCAGTCGCGCGAGAGCGAATCCAAGAAAGACGCACAAGGCAACGGGCAAGACGATGTTGGCGGTGTGCTGGAGCAGTTCGATCATCGGCGACGCGTTGCGGTTTGCGGGACAGGACAGGGTCGGCGCGGTCCACGGGTTCGGGCCATTGTCGGTTTCCCGCAAGACGG
>JBATTL010000172.1:0-8386 GCA_049670525.1 Thiohalocapsa sp.
CACCGTCCGCATCGAAGGCCTTGACGCTCACCAGTCCAGCGTCCGGGGCGATCCCGCGGCTGATACCGTCCTCTTTATTGGAGGTACGGCTATCAACAGCGATGCCGGCGACGTGGGTGCCGTGTCCGCTCCCATCGTTGTTGCCCTTGGTCGGCAGTTCCTCATCGCCGATTGCGTCGTAGTTGGCCAGCCAGCGCTTGGCCTTGTTCCGGTCCTTCTTCAGTTGCCCCTTTCCGTAAAGGCCAGTGTCGAGCACCGCGATGGTCACGCCGGCACCAGTGATCCCCCGATCATGTAGCCAGTCGGCACCGACCAGACGGACATGGCTGGTCTCGGGGCCGTCGATGCCATCGACCTCGTCATCCTTTTTCTTGTCATTCGCTACCGCGCGATTCTCAAACATGCGCCCGACGCCCGGCTGCAGGGCCAGGCTGTCTTGCTGCTCTGGGGTCAGGGATACGGCCAGCGCCCGAATCACACCGAGTTCATGAGTGATGGTGCCTCCGACATCATGCACCGCGGCGCGCAACTTGGCGAGGTCCGGACCCTGCACGATCACCGATCGCGTCGCCTCCGTGGCCTGGGGGCGCATCGCCTGGGACGTTTGAGGTTGGATAGCCGCAATCGTAACGACGAGCGCGATCGCGGTGATTGACGCGAGCGAACGAGCGAAACGGCTTGTAGTACGGATTCGTGATTGGAACATAATCTGCATAACTCCCGGCATATGCCTTTACTCGGCGTCGGCGCCGAGCAAGCGAGATAGAGCCAGATTGGCGGCGAACGGTTTCTCTGAGATCGTCCGACTCCGTTAACCCGGCGCTCTGTTGTGCATTGAGCGAGCAAGAATCATCCAAGAGGACGCGGCGGTCTCAATTGCTACTATTAGGTGCAGCAAGAATGGTTCCGGTCAACAGCCAGCGACTGGCAACGGGGCCGAGCAATGAGCCAAAGTGCCGACCTCATCACGAAACGACCGGCGTCAGGAAGACAACTCCCGGGAAAGGGGTCAAGAAAGCCGCTCGGCATATGCGAAATTCCGGAACTGCCAGCCGAAATTTCGACTGCTTTGAGTAACGAGTGGAAATTTCGACTAAAAAAACGGCGCACCAAGCGGGCTGCGTTAGCATGCTCGATCGGGGCTGTTGCGTGGAAGCTGCATGTCGGAGTTCGGTTATTGCCGGTGGTAGCGACCTCCGCGAGTTCGGTGGATGGCTTAAAGATAGTTTGACAACACGCATTCGGCACGGTTCAAAGGAGATCACTACGGCTAGTGCGCGTTCTCCGCGCATAACCAGCGCTCCGCCTGCTCCGGTGGCTCCGGGTGCCCGAACAAGAAACCTTGATACCAATCGCAGCCCAACTCCGACAGGATGGCCAACTGATCCTCCTGCTCGACGCCCTCGGCGACAGACTTGAGGCCCAAACTCTTTGCCAACACAATGATGGACGCGGCGATTTCGCGGTCGATTTGACTGCTACTCAGTTCCTGGATAAATGAACGATCGATCTTCAAGATGTCCAAAGGGAACCGCTTCAGATAACTCAAGGATGAATAACCGATACCGAAGTCATCCACCGCAACCCGTAGCCCAATCTCACTGAGCTGACGCAGTCTGGACCCGGTGGCATCGATGTCACGCATGATCACCGTCTCCGTGCATTCCAAGTGGAGCCAGCAAGGCGCGATAGCATGCCGCTTGAGTGCGGCCTCGATTTCGTCGATCAAGTCATCGTGCTCAAACTGGCGAGCTGAGAGGTTGACTGCCACCGGTACCTGGCGCAGACCGCGCTTGCGCCAGTCAGCCATCTGCGCGCAAACCGCGTTCAGCACCCAAGCGCCGATCGGCACGATCAGCCCGGTCTCTTCGGCAATCGGAATGAACTCCGCTGGCGAGAGCCACTTTTCGCCCTCGGGCCGCCAGCGCAATAGTGCCTCAAAACCCATCAACTCGCCGCTCTTGACATCGACCTGCGGCTGGTAATGCAACCGCAGCTCGTTTCGCTCCAGCGCGCGATTGAGACGCGACTCGATGTTAAATCGGACAAGGGTCAGTTCGTTCATTTCCGCCGCGTAGAAGCGATACTCGCTGCCGCCGATCTGCTTGGCGTGATTGAGCGCGAGATGTGCATTTCGAAGCAGCGCGTCGGGGTCTTCGCCATCGGCTGGATACAGCGCAATTCCGATACTCGCGGAGACAAACAGCTCTTCACCCTCGATCCGGATCGGTCGCGCGATCGCATCTTGCAACTGCAGCGCAAGACGCGCGCCCGGTTCGCCCGTCTCCAACCCCCGCAGCAAGACCGAGAGTTCATCGGCACCGAGACGCCCGAGCGCAAAGCGCGGCAGGTCCATGGCGCCATGCTGAGCGCGAGCATCGAAACGCCGCACGGTCTCGATCGCACGCTGGGCAACGATTCTCAGCAGTTCATCACCGACCGCATGCCCCAGGCTGTCGTTGATCCGGCGAAACCTGTCGATATCCAGATACAGGATCGCCACGACCTCGCTGGCGTCGGCTCCGGAAACCGTGCGTTGGACCTGTTCGAAGAACAGCTCGCGGTTGGGTAGCCCGGTGAGGTCGTCATAGTAAGAGAGACGATTGATGCGCTCCTCGAACTGCTTGCGTTCGGTGATGTCCTGGCTGATCGCTCGGACCAGTCGCGTGCGACCGTCCTCGCCGCGAAGCGCCGCGCCCTGGGTACGAACGATACGCTGGCCGCGCAGCGGATGTCTGATGCGGTGTTCCAACTCGAAGGTTCCGGGGTTTTGGATGGCGGCGCCAATGGCGGTAGACAACGCGGATTGGTCTTGCGGATGCACGCGGCCAAGAAAGGCGGCGTAGCTGGGCGCGTCCGAGCCATCTCCATCCAGCCCAAGCAACCGCGCGGTCTGTTGCGACCAACGCATGCGATCCCCGTTGACTTCCCATTCCCAGCTTCCGAGCTGCGCGATCTCCTGCGCCTGGGCGAGACGCCGCTCGCTTTCGGTCAGCGCCCTGAACGCGGCGCGGCTGCGCAGAATGTAGCGCAAACGCTGGGCAAAAATGGGCCAGTTGATGGGCTTGGTGATGAAATCAGTGGCGCCGAGGACGAAAGCGCGCTGAATGGATGCCTGATCGTCGGAGCCGGTGGTCACAATGATGGTTACATCATCACCGCCCGGCATCGATCTGATCGCGCTGCAGGCTTGAAAGCCGTCCATTCTTTCCATGCCTAGGTCGAGCAGCACCAGATCGAATGCGCCATGAGCCTGCTTGAAACGGGCAACGGCCTCTTCCCCGTCACAAGCCTCGTCCACGACGATATCCAACCCCTCCAATACCTCCAGACAAAGGGTGCGGAACAGCACGTCATCGTCCACCAATAGTGCGCGCCGCCGGCCTAGGTCGGCGCTGACGAAATCAGTAGGCAGATCAATCGTCATGGCAATTCCCGTTGTGTGATTTCGTAGCTGTGCCCCCGCCACGATCTGACCACGCCTGCAGGGCAAGCACGGTTTCCCGGCGTTTTTCATCAAGGCGCACGATCAGTGCCCCGACCCGATCGATATCGCCGCTCGGTTCAGCGGCGATGCGCTCGATGTCGCGGACGAGTTGCGCCAGCGCAGCAGCTCCGATATGGGCGGCGACCGACTTCAGTTGATGCGCGTTGGCGCGCACGGAGTCTGCATCCTGCGCCACCGCCGAGGCTTGCAGCCGTGCGCAGAGCGCTGCGCTCTCGGACACGAACACGCCGACCAATTTCGCGACGAGGTCAGGAGCGTTCGGTCGTTGCATCGCACGTAGTGAGCGCAGGTAGGCCGTATCGAGCAGCGCGAGTGTAGCCGGACTCGCGCTATCGACCTGAGCGGGCGAAGCAACACCCGTCGTCGGCGTGCGGCTATTGGCATGATCAGTGCCGCGAGCGCCCAGCCATTGGGCTAGACGTTCATGCAATGCCTCTGGATCGAGTGGCTTGGTCAGATGGTCGTCCATACCGGCCGCAAGGCAGTCCGCGCGGCCTTCCGCGCTGGTGTCCGCCGTCAGCGCAATAATCGGTACCCGCGGACGGCCAGCCCCCTCCCGCGCGCGAATCGCGCGGGCCGTCTCCAGTCCGTTCAGGTCCGGCATTTGACAATCCATCAGCACGAGATCGTAGTGGGTGCGCTGCATCGCCGCCAACGCGGCACGGCCGTCGGCCACGGTATCCACTTTGCAACCCAACGCCAGCAGAAAGATCGACGCCACCTCCTGATTGGTCGGGTTGTCCTCTGCCAGCAGAACCCGGCCGTGTAGCGGCGTCGCCGCCAACAAGGGCAACGCCGGGTCCTGACCGAGCGCAGCACGCAGAACCGCAGCCAACGCGGTGCGACGAATCGGCTTTCCGAGTTTCGCCAACCCGGTTTCCGGCTCCCCGTTGTCGTGTTCGGGATGCATCAAGACCACCGGTATGGCCGCAAGCGCCGGCGTTGCCGCCAACAATCGCTGCAGAACGTCGCCGGCCATGCCCGGCATGTTCTGGTCGATCAGCACCAGATCGATTGGCGTACCGGCGTCGGCGGCGGCATGCAAACGGCCCAGTGCCTCATCGCCCTCGCCCGCCGACGATACTTCCATTCCCCAAAATGTGCATTGCAAGTGGAGTGCTTCACGCTGGGATCGGCAATCATCCACAATCAGCAGGCGCAAGCCGTTCAGTCCGGCAGCCGTGCCGTCGTCGGTGACATCGGCCAGCACGCGTAACCCTGGCGTCACACGGAATCGCGAGCCGGCACCGGCCTCGCTGTAGACCTCGATCCGCCCACCCATCAACTCGGTGAGTTGTTTGACGATGGCGAGCCCCAGACCGCTGCCGCCATAACGACGGCCGGTGGATTCATCCGCCTGGGCAAATGCTTCAAAGATCCGCCCGATGCGTTCCCGGTCCATCCCGATACCGGTATCGGCGACCTCGATCGCTACCACTGCTGCAACTCCCTCGCGCTCCACCACCTTGACCCCAAGCCGAATCTCGCCGCAATGGGTAAACTTGATCGCATTGCCCACCAGGTTCGTGACGATTTGTCGCAACCGCAAAGGATCGCCCTCGAAACGCTCCGGCAGCGCCGGGTCGATAGCCAGAATCAACTCCAGTCCCTTGGCATGGGCAAGTCCAGACAGCAGGCTAGCGACATGTTCGATCTCGTCACGCAGGTCCACCTCGGTCTGTTCCAAGACCACCTTGCCGGCCTCCACCTTGGAGAAGTCGAGGATGTCGGTAATGGTATTGAGCAGCATTTCCGCGGAGCGTCCGATGCTCTGGGCAAAACGCCGCTGCTTGGGTATCAGCGGAGTCTCCAACAGCAGCCGGGTCATGCCCAAAACGCCGTTCATCGGGGTACGGATTTCATGGCTCATATTGGCCAAGAACTGGCTTTTCGCACGACTGGCCGCTTCCGCCTGGGCCAAACGCGCACGGCGCTCCAGGCGCGCAATGCGCGCTTGCATCCAACCCCAAATCAAGCCGGCGGTCGCCAACGCGTAGGCCGACCACGCCCACCAGGTGAGCCAGGGTGCGGGCCTGACGTGCAGCGCGATCTCCGCTCCGTCGCGATTCCAAACCCCATCGTTGTTGGATCCCTGAACCTGAAACCGATAGGATCCGGGCGAGAGATTCGTATAGGTCGCCCGCCTACGATCACCAGCCTCGACCCAGTCTTGATCGAATCCCCACATCCGGTAGCGATAGCGGTTTTGCTCTGGCGCCGTGTAGTCGAGCGCGGCATAGGAGAATCCGATGTCGGTATCCCGGTGGTCCAGTCGCAGCTCTTGCGAATCGCGCAACGCGTTGCCAACCAGCACCGGCCGGTTGAACTTCAAAAAGCGGGTGATGCGCACCGGCGGCACGTGGGCATTGTCTTGAATCGCGGCGGGATCGAAGACATTGAATCCGCGGTTGCCGCCGAACAGTAGGGTGCCGTCGCGTGCGCGTAGATGCGCCCCCTGGGTAAAATCGTAGCTCTGCAAACCACGACTTTCGTCGTAGCGCCGCAGCTCGTCGGTCCGCGGATCGAGCCTCGCCAGGCCGCGGTTGCCGCTGATCCACAGCCGGCCCTGCGCGTCGGCCCGAATGCCGTTGACGCTATTTCCAGGCAGGCCGTCGCGACGGGTGTAATGCCGGAAAGCGATGAGCCCAAGACGCCGTTGCTCCGCGTCCCAGCGGTTCAGGCCGCCGCCTTGCGTGCCAATCCACAGGTCGCCGTCGGAATCCTCGTCGATAGCCCAGACACGATCGTCGGAAAGACTCTCCGGATCATCGGGGACGTGACGGATGCGAGAAAAACCGCCGCTGCCGGGATCGAAGCGGTTCAGGCCGCCACCATCAGTGCCAATCCACAGATGTCCCCCGCTATCCTCGGCCAACGCTACCACACGATCGCTGCCCAGGCTGTGATCGTCCGAAGGCAGGTTGCGCCAGTGCGAGAAGCGCCCGTCGTCTTGATCTAGACGGTTCAGTCCAGCCTGATAGGTCCCGATCCAAAGTGTTCCGGTGTGGTCTTGCAGAATCGTCGTGACGCCATCGGCGCTGAGGCTGTGCGGATCCGCCGCGTCGTGCCGGAACACCCGCACCTCCCCGGTGACGGGATCGTAGTGATGCAGACCGCCCACCATGGTACCGATCCACAGGCCGCCATCCAATGCATCCGCCGCCAGCGATGTGATGCGATCGTCGCCGATGCCCACCTCGGCGCCGCCGGCATACCGAACCCGCTCGAGCCGGCCGGACTGGGCAAAAAACCGATGCAGACCGCCACCGTAAGTACCTACCCAAAAGCTGCCGTCCCGGGCCTCGGCGAACGATGTGACGATATCGCCGGCGAGTCCATCGCCGTGTCCCGCATCGTGACGGAAGCGGCGGAAGAATCCGGTTTCGGCATTCCAGCGATTGAGTCCGTCATAGGTGCCGGCCCAGATCACGCCGCCGGCATCCTGATAGAGCGAGAACACGCGGTCGTCGCTCAATCCACGGGGATCCGACAAGTCCGTGCGATAGACCAGGAAGTCGTCTATCTCAGGTCGATACTGCGCCAGACCGCCATCGGTGGCGAGCCAGAGTTGCCCCTTCCTATCCTCGGCGAAATCACGGACCAGATCGGACGGCAGCGCGTTGTCGTTGTCGGGATCGGCGCGCCAATGTCGAAAGCCTCCGGTGATCGGATCCAGGCGATTGAGCCCGCCAAGGTCGGTACCCACCCAAACGGTACCCTGCCTATCTCGATACAGACCGCGCACGCGATCGTCGCTGAGACTGTCCGGGCGGTCGGCATCGTGGCGATAGTTCAGAAAGCGCCCGGTGCTTGGTTGCAATTGCCACAACCCGCCACCGTCCGTGCCGATGAAAAGGGTTCCGTCCCTGCCCTCGCACAGGCTGCGTATCCCGTTCTCGGGCAAACCGGCAGGGTCTGCCGGGTCGTGCCGAAAATGCTTGAAGTGGCCGGTGGCGGGATCGAGACGGCTGAGACCGCCACCATCGGTGCCGATCCAAAGACTGCCGTCCGCGTCCTCCAGCAGCGCCCGCACTGGATAATCACCGAGGCTTGATCCATCCCCCGCACCCTGTGCGAAATGCTCGAAGCCGGCACCGTCGGCTCGCAACCGATCCAGACCACCGCCGGTTCCGACCCAGAGCCGGCCGCCCCGATCGACGAGCAACGCGTAAACCCAGTTGTTGCTTAGTGCATTCGGATCATCGGGCTGGCTGAGGAAGACCTGGAACTGATGGCCATCGTAGCGATTCAGACCCTCCTGAGTGCCGAACCACATATAGCCGTCAGGATCCTGAGCAATGGCATGGACAGCGGCCTGGGATAGACCGTCGTTCGGTGACAACAGCCCAAACGGCAAGTTCGCGGCCCATGTCGATGCGGCCATGGCCAACAGCAGCCAGCCGAACAGCCAGCCACGGCAACACAACACCCACGCCCCGAGTACATCGCGACTCGGCAACAGCCGCCAAATTTCAGAGCGCGTGAGCATGCTTGCGACGATCTTGTAGCAGCAATGATCCCTTGATGGATGTGGTGACGCGTACCGGCCCGGCTGCCATCATGCTCGAGAGCTCGTCGCGTAGTAACGGTGCCTCAACAGGGTGACTCGGATCCGCTCCGCCTGTCTTTCTATCACGCCCTGATCGGCACTGCGACCGAGGATCAAGAATACGTCTCCACGCCAACGGATGATCTCCTCGCCCGACTCACAACAGGCCTGCAGGAGATCGCAGACCTGCTGCAACGCGCGCCCCCCGCATGGTGCCCAGGCTCGTCATCCATAGTGTGCCATCCTTGGCGTCGAGGAGATCCCAGGCAGTGTCACTACTCAGGCGATTGCCGGAAACTTTCGTACTACCAGATGACGCAGGATTGACG
>JBATTL010000173.1:0-6983 GCA_049670525.1 Thiohalocapsa sp.
GTCATCGACCTCGGGGCAGTCTTCCGCTCCTTCAAATCGGAGCTGGGACTGCATCCGATCTTTCACCTTAAGGTAGCGCGCTGCCACGGACACCCATTCATCACCGTGATCGCCTACCAGTGCGTGCAGCTGATCCGCCGGCTCCAGCATGCGCAGGGTATCAACGGCCGAGGTGATCCTGCAGCCAGGTGACGCCCTTGGCTTCGTCTGAATCTTGCTGAGATTGCACAGCACCGAATCCTGGCTCATACCCAACAACGCGGAATTGACGCCGTCGCCACGCCACGCCACGCACCGATGTGCGCGCAACGCTAATGGCCGAAGAGCATTGCCAGCACGATGGTGCCCAAGACATCGCGCTTGCTCGGCGCATTGGGGTTGTTGAGCAACAACGGGCAGCGCTCCACCCACGGATCAAAGCGCCCGCTCAGCTGGAGAAATTTGGCGAAGAATGTTAGCTGCCCCAGTGGCGTGACGACGGCCTGCGGATCCCATTCGACATGATTTCTGCCCGCAAAGGTGTCTACGGGCACCGGGCCGGCGAACGGCACCAACGCCTCGGTTTCGGCTTCACCCGTCGGGAAAACGATCAGATCCTGCATCTGCGGTTCCTGCGCAGGGTTTTCAGCGCTTATCCTGCGGGAGGCAAGTATGAATTGCTCTCTTCAAGGCTTGATGAACAAGTGACTGATCGAGTTCATGATCGATCGTGCCTTGCCTTGGGGTATGCCACAGGCGTTTTCGCTCACCAACACGGACACTTCCATGCGGCAGTTCGGGCAGTATTCCACAACTCGGAGGTCTTGTTGCGGCCCGCGACACGTTTGGCCTCGGCACCAATCTCAGTGATGTAGTGCGCCGCTCCGCGCTACGCTTGTCCTCACCCCAGCATTCACGCGCGACCAGACCGACGCCGCGCAGTCCTGCCAGTGCTGTGTCTCGTAGAAGGGCAGCAGCGCTTCGCTGATCAAGTAGCGGCACACTTCCAGGCGTTCGTGCGTCGTTTCGGCCCGAAATTCGGCAACCAAACCTCTCGCGCGGCTCAATTGGCCTCAGTTCGACGCTCAATACCGCTTCATTGGCCGCCATCACGATGCGCGGAAGCGCACGCTGAAGTTCCCTTCCAATCAGGAAGTGCCGAGGTCCAGATAGCTTTTCGCGCAGAAGACTGGGTTCCCGAGTGGCTGCGCCATAGCTCGTTCTGGCTTGATGAGTTCGGTTTGGTGATCCACAGTCCGTTCTTAGGACCAAGTTTGCCACCCCAACGTGTAGTCAGTCAGAGTAACTCCAATCCCCGGCGCCGCGCTCCGGGGAATCCGTTCCATGCCGTAATTCGACGCGCAGCGGACGAACGGTATCAAGGTGCAGATCCCGCCGCGGGAACGAAATCCTGATGCCTGCGGCATCGAAATTGTCATTGATCGCCTCGTTCAACGCGCTGATGGTCGGGTAGCGCAGATCGGTCGAGTCGACGAAGCAGCGCAGGGTCATCGCAAGGGCGTTGCCACCGAAGGACTCGAAGATGACCGAGGGCGCCGGATCATCCAAAACGTCCCCGTTCTCCCATGCAGCCTCTTCGAGCTGCTGCATGGCCCGACGGACGTTGGAGCCGTAGGCGATGCCGTTCGGCGATCGCCTGCCGCTGGCGGTTGACGAACTCCTCCAGGGTCTTGTCCCGCGTGGCACGCAACAGGTCGACCCGCAGCGGCTGACTCAGCAGTTCCTGATCCAGCATCTTGATCTCGGTGCCGAGCGCGTCGAAGCGCGTCTCCTAGACCCCGCACTGAGCTTCCAATGTCACCGGATCCGCGTCGGCGGCGGATTGCAGCTGGAGCTGCGCGGCGATATCCTGCTGCTGTGCCGTCGCCTCGGTGAGTCGTTGCCGGATCATTGCCGGCCGGGCTGCTTGCGCGTTCAGACGCGCGTCGAAACCGGCACGCCGGGCATCCACCGCGGTGAGATCGGCCTTTTCTTTCAGCAGCACTTGCTCGATCTGGCGTAACGGACTCGACGGACCAACCTCGAGGCTATCGTCCGGAAGGGTGGCCGCGGACGCTTCCATGCCCGCGCGGATCGATCTCGATCTGTGCCAGCGCGGTCGCTGCTGCTCACTGGTAATTCGCCGCGGCTTGCACACTCGAGCTCGCCACGCGCAGATTGCCGAGCGCCTTACTGTAGAGCCCGACCAACGCCGTCTTGGCCTGCTCCTCGATCCCGGTGGCTGCCTCCGCCTCGGCGATCTTTGCCTCAAGCGTCTCTTCTGTGACAAAACCCGGCGACTCGTCCCTAAACGGCGCTTCCTGACAAAGAATTGGCTGTGGCATTAGTTGCAGCCAACAAGTCGACAGGATGAGTAGTGCGGGTGCCCGTCTAAGGCGCGACGCGGAAGCGTCGGCCGGTGGTGATTGGTCGCCGGACTGTCGTCCGTCGGGAAGGATCCGACACGTCACGTCATTTGCCTCGCACTTGGTACTATCTGGCGTCCCGTCCCCCTGGCAGGCCGCTGTGGTCTCTGAACGGCACGACGATGCTTGGCGGGAAACCGGAATCCAGCAATTGGGATACCTTGAGCGGCTGGCAACCTGGAGAACTTGTGCACAAGAATCCGATGCGCGGTTTCTTGGTCGACCCGAATGTCGGCACAACTGATGGAGGTGGTACCGATCCGGACGAGCCCAGCGCGATCATGGGCACCTTAGATCGCGTTGTTGTCCGTGCTGTGCGAACGGCGGTCCGTCGCGTAACGTATGCGCCGCTCCAGGCGGGCAGCAAGGGCCCAGCAGTGCGCCGGCCGCAATCTCGCGCTGCGGCGAGCTTGCGAACCTGTGGTGCGAGGAATAGGTCTGAGTCAGTGCCTTCGTGCTCAGGTGTTAAGGGCACCCGCCATCGCCTCGCCAATTCCCATGCTCTTGCTGAACTTCCGTAAACTACCGCCCAAGCCAGCGCTGAATCCCAACGCTTAATTCCAACGCTGACTCAAGGAAACCGGCGATCTAAGTTATGCGAAGTCATTACAATTGCGGACGTCGGTAGCGCTTGAACGTCTTTCTTGCTCACCGACTGCCATCGTTGCATGGGCCAACTCCAAAGCTTGTCGGCGATCGAGTATGCAGCGACGAATCAAACGCGATTGTTACTACCTTCTGATTCGTGAAGGACAGCGCAACCAGTCTGCAGCCTCCCGAGCTGGCAAAAAATGGTGCGCCGCCGACGCGCCCTAAGTCCAAACGGACCTTACTCATGAATAGCCTTCTGAACCGCCTATCCCTCCAGTTCCAAGAAATTTGGTCGCGTATGAAGGTGCGCGACGCGGAACGACGGCTATACGAGCGCGCGGTGTACCTGGCAACCGAGCGTATTGTGCAGCAGGCCAACCCCGCGCTACGCGGCCTCGGCGGTTATCGGCGCAAGCTATTTCCGGTCGTGGAGCGGCTGCTCGCCTACAGCGAGGAACTGCTCGCGCAGGTGCCTGGGCCAACTGACGTGGACCCGGACAGCTGGGCGACCGACCCCCTCGTGAACGCGCTGTTCGGCAATGTTCAGCGCATCCGTCAAGTCTTGTCAGGGCCGGCGGTGCGTGCTTGGCTCAAAGCAAATCCGATACCGCGCGGCGATGACCTGTACGCGCTGCTTGTGGCTATGCCGATCGAACGCAGCCAGCTCGGCATGGAGCTAGTTGGCGACAATATCCAGCGCGAGGTCAAACAGAAGACGCTGAGTTTTCGCGACCATGAGATACACGCGGTCGCGGAGACCCTACCGGACGCGCGCCGCCTGCTTTCCGGGCAGATCGTGGATCTGATCGTCTCCATCGCCATCGCCGAGTTGGTCTCCCAGGAAGAGCGCATCGCGGCGCTGGAGCAGGCCGTGCGCATGCTCAAGCTCAAGCTCAAGGTGATCAATCCGCGCTCGGGTGCGGTCGATCTGTTGCTCAGCAGCAGCGGCCAGAATCTGGCCGAACGCGAGCGGTTGCAGGCGCGCATCGACGAGACCGAGCGCGACCTCGCCGACGCGAGCCGCGGCCTGGGCGACATTGCACAGTATCTGCAACGGCTTGCCGAACTACTGCGCCATCCGGAGCGTCACCTGGGTCTGGAGCGCATGCACCTGTGGCTGGACCGTATGAATATCGTCCGCGACCGCCAGGATCGGGACGCGAGCGAGATCAAACTGGTGCGCGGTCGGCGCGCAGACCAACCGGGTCGCGCGGCGCAGTTCATCCGCTTTCCACGCCGCCTTGTTCTCTCCTCGGACGAGCGGCTGGCGGAAGTAGAACGACACCTCGGCATGTAGCAATCGGCGATCCAAACGTGCATGCTGCTCTGCCGGCGCACGCCGCAAACATGAGTGCCGCTGGCCTAAACCCTGCCATTGCCGTCCGCAAGCACAGGTGCGGCTGGTCATGGATGCCGGCGCATCGCCAAACGGATTGGAGCCGGTTACGACGCGACGGCGTTGTCCGATGCGCACCTCGCCTGGCTGCAGACGGTCAGCTCAATCGAAAACCAACAATTTTTTAGGAGGCGAAACCCATGAAGATCGCCATTCTCTCCCGCAACGCGCGGCTCTACTCCACGCGCCGGCTCGTGGAGGCGGCCCAGGAGCGCGGACACGAGGCGCGCGTCGTGGACGTCTTGCGCTGTTACATGAACATCACCTCGAATGCGCCATCGATCCACTACCGCGGCGAGATCCTGACAGGCTTCGACGCGGTGATCCCCCGCATCGGCGCATCGGTCACCTTTTACGGGACCGCGGTCTTGCGTCAGTTCGAGATGATGGACGTCTATCCGCTGAACGAATCCGTTGCCATTACCCGTTCGCGGGACAAGTTGCGTTCGCTGCAGTTGCTGTCGCGCAGGGGCATCGGTCTGCCGATCACCGGCTTTGCCCATGCCCCCGACGATACCGAGGACCTGATCAAGATGGTCGGTGGCGCGCCATTGGTGATCAAGCTGCTGGAGGGCACCCAGGGTATCGGCGTCGTGCTCGCCGAGACCCATCAGGCGGCCGAGAGCGTGGTCGAGGCTTTCATGGGGCTCAAGGTCAACATCTTGGTGCAGGAGTACATCAAGGAGGCAAGGGGCGCCGATATCCGTTGCTTCGTCGTCGGTGACAAGGTGGTCGCGGCCATGAAGCGGCAGGCCAGAGAGGGCGAGTTCCGCTCCAATCTGCACCGCGGCGGCAGCGCCAACCTGATCCGCATCACGCCGGAAGAGCGCTCCACCGCCGTGCGCGCGGCACGCATCATGGGGCTGAACGTCGCCGGCGTCGACATCCTGCGCTCCAACCACGGGCCCGTGGTCATGGAGGTAAACTCCTCGCCGGGACTGGAGGGTATCGAGGCGGCCACCGACAAGAACATTGCGGGCATGGTGATTCAGTTCATCGAAAAGAACGCTATGGCCGGCAAGACCCGCACACGTGGCAAGGGCTGACGCGGTCGCACCGCCGATCACGATCGGCGGCGAGAGCATTCGTGCCGGTCAACGCACCCGCGTCGACGTACCGCTTCCGAGTCTGTTCACCCAGACCGCCGTCTACCTGCCGGTGCACGTGGTCCACGGGCGCCGGCCTGGTCCGAGACTGTTCCTGACCGCGGCCATTCACGGCGACGAGATCAATGGCATTGCGATCATCCGCCGGCTTCTGGAGAGTTCGTCGCTCAAGAATCTACGCGGAACCCTGGTCGCGGTGCCGGTAGTGAACGTGTACGGCTTTGTGCGCCATTCGCGCTATCTGCCGGACCGGCGCGACCTCAACCGCAGCTTTCCAGGCTCCGAGGGTGGCTCGATGGCGGGCCGGCTGGCGGCCGCGTTGATGACCGAGGTGGTTGCGGACAGCGACATCGGTATCGACCTGCACACCGGCGCAGCCCACCGAGAGAACCTGCCACAGATCCGCGCCCAACTTGACGAGCCCGGCGTGCTGGAACTGGCCAGCGCTTTCGGCGCGCCGGTCATGCTCAACGCCGAGTTGCGCGACGGCTCGCTCCGCGGTGAGGCCGGGGCCGTTGGCGTGCCGGTACTGGTCTACGAGGCCGGCGAGGCGCTGCGCTTCGACGAGCTGTCCATCCGTGCGGGTGTGCGTGGCGTGCTGGGGGTGATGCGCCACATTGGCATGATCCGCGACAGTGGTCGGCGGCATCGCCCGATGGCGGAGCCGGTGATCGCCCGTTCCAGCGGCTGGGCGCGGGCGCATCAGAGCGGCATGCTGCGCTTCCTGAAGCCGCTCGGTGCGCGGGTGCAGAAGGGTGAGCGGCTGGCGTTGATCGCGGATCCCTTCGGCACCGGTCAGGAACCACCGGTGCCATCCCCGGCCGATGGCATCATCATCGGCCGCGTCAATCTACCCCTGGTCACGGAGGGGGAGGCACTGTTTCATATCGCCCGCTTCGGCAAGACCGATGTTGCGGCGGAGACCGTCGAGCGCTTTCAGAACCTGCTGGATCCGGACGACGATCTTGAACCGATCGACTAAGACCGATTCTCCACACTCGTTTTCTGCGACCTCAGATGGCAGTTGGCGAGCTAGACGACGTCCCCACCGGTCAGTTCCAGGTGCTTCAATTGATTGACGGAAAGCGCGAACCGCTAAGCAAAGGACGGTCGAAGCCGTGGGCAAGGCCAAGGCAGATCGATATAGGCATGATTCCCGACGTCACTTCGCTCCCCAGAAAGGTCTAGAAACCACGCGTGCATCCCAAGCGAATTCGCGTTATCCAGGCGATCGGGCGCGATCGGTCGAAGGGCCGAAACAGGTGATTTCTATCAGGTCGCATGCCTTCCGGCATGCGCATCTGCGCTCTTTCCGCTAGTTGCCGGTCGTGGTGCAGCTATCCACGGAATTTGCGTTTAGGATGCCCCAGACGAAGTCAATCTGCAGGGCAACGAGTTGCGTGACCGTCTCGTTTGACGTGAAGTAATCGTAGCCGCCAGCACTCAGATCCCAGAACCAGGTCGGGTCGGGAATCCCATTGTCGG
>JBATTL010000174.1:0-4961 GCA_049670525.1 Thiohalocapsa sp.
GTAAACTCTACATAAATGCGACCTCTACATAGCGGCCATTAGGTTGAGCGCTACATAATGGCCGACTGCACTCTTCCAAGTGCACGCCTGAAAGCGGCTGCCCACGACTCGGCGACAAACTAGGACTCCCATCCACTACGAGGGAGCCTGACATGGAAACCAACCAAACTCGCGAACCCTGGAACAAGGGCAAGCTGGTCGGCCAAAAACCACCACTCAAGCCGAGGGATAGCTGGGCCATTCGAATCCACCTCCAAAAAGAACACCAGGTCCGCGACCTGGCAATGTTTAACCTGGCGATCGACAGCAAGCTGCGGGGCTGCGATCTGGTGAACCTGCGCGTCCGGGACGTGACGCACGCCGATCAGATCTTGCCCCGCGCGATGGTCGTGCAGACAAAGACACAGCGGCCGGTGCAATTTGAGTTGACGGAACCGACCAAGTCCGCCGTCTCAGCATGGATCGAAATGGCGAATCTGAAGGCGGAGCAGTATCTGTTCCCCAGTCGCCTAACGAAATCGCGGCATGTCTCCACGCGTCAGTACGCCCGGATCGTGCATCAGTGGGTCGCCGCCATCGGGCTCGATTCGACAGTCTATGGCACGCACAGCATGCGACGGACCAAGGCGACGCTGATCTACAAGCGAACCAAGAACCTACGGGCCGTCCAGCTCTTGCTGGGTCATACCAAACTGGAAAGTACCGTGCGTTACCTCGGGATTGAGGTCGATGACGCACTGGAGATTTCGGAGCAGACCGAGATCTGATGGGGTGATTCCGGCCGCACGCATGAACCGTGATGGACTTCGTGCGGCCGCTTTCGGGCGCGGTGCCGAATGCGTGCAGTCGGCCAGGAACGGACCTTGACCGACGCTAGTGCGGCCTGCGGTATTCGGACAAGTCCGGCACTACCTGCCTGGCTAGAGTGACAGGGCCATCGTAATCGCTGTCACCACTATCCCGAAATTCCAAATGGGGAAAAACGACCCATTGCAGTCACCGCGACAGCACAAGTAAGTACCTGCTGTCGGGGGGCGACTGGTGGGCAAAACAGTGGTCATTTGAGGCGGTCATGCCCGTGCTTGTATTTGGTTCGTGTTCGGCTACGACCGGGGACCAACCCTTAGCTGTAGCGGCTCGCGAACATAAACCGTCAGGCTCGCCAACAGCCTTCAGTTTGGGCTCACGTTCGCTGACAATGAGCCGCGTTTCAGGCTCACGCTCCGTGACAACGGGCTCACGGTCATTGACTGCGACTCGCCAACATCTGCTTTCGACTCACGCTCGCTGACTACGATGGGGCGTGCCCCTCGGAGCCTCACAGAGGAATCCCGGTCCGAAGCAACTGCTGCTTGAGCTCCTCGGTGCGTTCCTCAGGCAGTTGCCCCAGTAGCAGTGCACGGACCTCGCCGGGGCGCACGTTAAGGAATTCCGACAGCGCTCGACTGGTATAGCCGTGGCGGATCAGCGTGGGCTCGAGGGCGTTGAGGTCCGGGGCAATGGTGGACTCGACGATCTCGGCGGTGACCGGCTTCTCGGCCAGCCGATACGCCTGTTCCAGGGCGAGGATGAGATAGTGCTCGATTTGCAACGGCGTGATCAGCCGTTCGGACAACAGCGCCATGGCCTCTTCGGTCAGGATGTCCTCGATCTTGGTCTTCGGCTTCATGCACTGGCTGAGCAACCACGTGAGATAGGCCTTCTGCTGGCCCTTGAGGCATTCGAGCTCGAAGATGATGGCCCGTCCGCCGATCTCCTCCAGGGTGGCGCGGCGCAGGTCGTTCTTGAGCTTCGGATGTCCGCCGAGCAACACCGACAGGCGCCCACCGCGGCGGCGCACGCGCTCGATGATGCGTTTGAGTCCGCGCACGGTATTGCCGTTGAGGTCGTGTGCGTCGTCGACAAACAGGACCACCGGCCGGTCGCAGCGCTGGATGAGGTTGATCAGCACCCGCTCGCTCTTCTCCGGTTTGCTCGGCAGGTCGCCGTCCTTCTCGGTGGCCAAGTCGTAGTACATGGCCAGCTTCAGGGTGTTGAGGCCGACGCGGTTGATGTCCACGGCGAGCGATTCGGCGACCAGGACGCGTCCGGCTTTTCGCAACCGGTCCTGCAACTGCCACAGCAGCGTGGTCTTGCCGCTACCGACGATGCCGGCCAAGGCGATCAGGCCGCCCTGAGAAACCGCAGCCTCCAGCTCGTGCAGCAGTTGTTGATGGTGCTCGGTCTCGAAATAGCCGGCCTCGCGCAGGCTTTTCGCCAGGCCGAAGTGGTTCAGAACGTCGATGAGCATGGCCTACCTTCCGCGGTGCGGCTCGATGTGGGCGCGCACGTGCGCGAAGATCTCGGCCTTGACCAGGGTCTTGGCCAGCAGGGCGTTGAGCGCTACGATTTGTTCGCTCGGCAGCTTGGCCAGCGCCAGGCCGAGGTGATCGGCAAGGGCCAGTTTGGCCTCGATCGGATTGGCGAAGGCGAGTTGATGAAACGGATCCGGATCGCGGAACGGTTGGCTCGCCGGCGCCGTTGCGGGCCAGGCTTGTTTCAGCTCGGGGCGATCAGTCAGCGCTTCGCGTGGCAGGGCCAGTTCATCGGCCAAGGCCTCGATGCGATCGGCGCGCTCGTCGGTGTCGGTCTTCTTGAAACGGCGATAGCGGTGCAGCGGGATCGGGCCACTCACCGGTCGGTACGGGCCGTAGCGGCGCTCACCATGCTCGGCGAAAACCTGGTCGTCGAACAACCCGAACCACAGGATCACGCGCTCGCCGGCCAGATCCGGATCGAGCTCTAGCGCACCCCGTCCAGACTGACGCGGGCATCGGCGCCGACGGTGCGCTGCTCGGGCTCGCGCGCGAAGGTGCAGAACCGGTCCCAGTCACACATTTCACGCACACCCCCGGGAGGGAGGTTGCGCCGCCAGTCCTCGATGCGCGAGTGCGACTCGCTGCGATGGGGCCGCTCGTTGTAGCGCAGCAGGTAGTTGTGCAGCCAGGCGTTGGCTTCCGCTTCGGTCTCGGGTTTGTGGAAGTGGTACAGGGTCTCGTGCAGCTCCTTCACGGTGCGGAACGGCCGCTCGACCTTGCCCTTGGAGCGGGCCGTGGTGCGCCGTCCATCCTTGCCCCGCGGCACATGGTTGGTGACCTCGATGTCGAGCAGGCGCATGACGCGCTGGAAGATGGCGCTGTGCCGCACGGGGCCAGCGTCCATGTAAAGTCCCAGTGGCCGGCCGCACAGGGCCAAGGCCTCGTCGGCCTTCGGCGCCATGGCGTTGAACAAGAACCGCAAGGCCGTCTCGGCGTCCTCGCCGTAGGCGCAGTGGTATTCCTGATAGGCCACGCCGCTGCGGTCGTCGACAACGCTGAATAGCATCAGCGTCGGCGCCCGAGCGCGCTTCTCATCGACCCAGGAGGGGCGCTCGATCTGTTTGATGTCCGACGGGCTGATGTCGAACTGCCACAGCGCATTGCTGTGCTCGGCCTGGAAGCGCACCGCCGCCGGCTCGCGCGTGAGCCGCTCCCGGTCCAGCCCCCAGCGCTTGAGGTAGCGGTTGACCGTGGGCTTGGTCAGCACGGCCTTCGGGGCACGGATGAAGCCTTGCGGGGTATCCAGGCCGTAGTCCTCGAGCAGGCGGATCGCCTCGGTCGTGGGCAGATGGCGACCCTTCTTATTGAATGTGCGGATCTTGATCGCAGCAACCAGCTCGCAGTAACGAATCAGCTCGGATTCCGGAAGCACCTTGGGTACGCCGCGGTCCCGGCGTTGTGCCACGTGCAGCTGCCCGCCGGCGCGCAGCCGACGGTAGAGCGTACTTTCGGAGACGCCGTAGAGATTCGCCGCCTCCTGCACGATGCGCCGACGCTGACGGCTACGCGGCGCTAGCGAGGCCAGGCGCCGGCGCAGGTCCAACAGCGCCTCAGCGGGAACCGCCTTGAGCGGCATTGGCCTGGCCCCCATTATGTGTCGGCCGCAATCGTCTCGGCGTACCCGTGCCATCGAGCAGGCGCTGTCCAGGTGCTTTGACACTGCCGTCACCATTGAGGTAGACGTACAGCGTCGTGGTCGTGATTCCCAGCCGTTTCGCCACCTCGCTTGGACTTGCTTGGCTGTCCGAAAGCGCCGCCATGGCCATCTTGATCACCTCCTTGGTCATCTTCGGCGGGCGCCCCCCTCGTCGTCCGCGGGCACGGGCGGCGGCCAGGCCAGCACGGGTGCGCTCGCTGATCAGCTCCGCCTCGAACTCGGACAGGGCGGCGAAGATGCCGAACACCAGCCGGCCATTGGCCATGGTGGTGTCGATCTGGGCGCCAGCGCCGGTCAGCACCTTGAAACCGACGTCACGCTGGCTCAGCTCATCGATGGTGTTGACCAGATGCTTCAGGTCCCGCCCCAAGCGATCGAGCTTCCACACCACCAGGACGTTGCCGGGCTGCAGTGCCTTCAGACAGGCGATCAGCCCGGGACGGTCATCCTTGCGGCCGGAGTCGAGGTCGGCGTAGATGCGATCGCTCTCAACGCCGGCGGCGAGCAGCGCATCGCGCTGCAGGTCCAGCACCTGGCTGCCGTCGCTCTTGGAGACCCGCATGTAGCCAATCAACAGCGCCCCACCGTCGCAAGAAAAGATGGATTCGCGGCAACAACCTTGCGATGATTTTTTCATCGAGTATTCTTGTGCCCCGAGGCAGCGTAGAGCCTGCTGCCGGGATCAGCAAGGAAAACCTTCGTTTTTCTGGCGCCATCCGGGTCTGCGCTCGCAACTTCCGCGACTCATACCGGCGTTGCAACGACTTGTCGGAGACCTTGACCATGGGTGCCATTGCAGAGGCCATGTCGCGTTTCGCCCAGCCACTGATCAACGCCACGGACGGATCAGCGGAAGCGCTTCAACGTGCACTCTCGGTGAGCCAGTTATGCTGGAATTTGGCCGTGATGCCTGAAGACAGTCGTGAGCAGTCCCTGAATGACATGCA
>JBATTL010000175.1:0-1882 GCA_049670525.1 Thiohalocapsa sp.
CGCAAGGGCGATTCCGGGCCACCTTCCCGGTGGCCGACGAGGAGCGAGCCACCTTCCAGGCGATGCTGCAGGAACTGGTCGATTACAGACTCGCCGCCTATGAACCTCGCCTGCCCAAGACAGCGCCAGCCGATGCCGAGCAGCCGACCGAAGAAGGCGCGAAGATCCTGCCCTTTCCGACGCTGGCGGCTGTCGACGGCGCAGAGGGCACCGAGGTGCCGTACTTCCCGGATCTGCGCATCGCCTGCGGCCACTTCCGCAGCGGTCGCACGGACGTGGAAACCACCTACCGGGTCCCGCCCGGCCACGGCAGCGTTGATCCGGCCCGACACTTCGTCGCCCGCGCCACCGGCAACTCGATGAACGGCGGCAAGAACCCGGTGCGGGACGGCGACTACCTGTTGCTGGAATTGGTAGACCCCAGCAAGGCCGGCTCCATCACCGGCAGCGTGATGGCCATGGAACGACAAGACGCCAGCGGCGATGACCAGTACCTGTTGCGCGTGATCACCAAGCAGCCGGATGGCCGCTACGTGCTCAAGGCCGCGAACCCCGACTACCCGGACTTTGAGGCCAACGACGAGATGCGGCCGTTGGCGCGATTGCGGAGCGTATGGGATGGGGGCAGCTGAGCATTGCCGGTCGGGCCATCGCGGCGGGGACGCCGCTCCCACAGAGAGACTTGGAGCTGTTGCTGCCGGCGGATGATCGCCGGCGGGAGACGTGGGCGGCGCTGACGGCTGCCTGCGAGTCCATCGGGCTGTTCGATGATCCGCGGCGCATCGGCTACAAACGCCAGTGGGAGCAGCTGGTGCGCGAGCGGGGGTATCGCATTGTCGACCACGCGCTGGTGCCGATCGGTAACGATGAGGGCGCGGATGACGACCCGGACGCAGGGGGTGCTGATGCGCCAGAGTTCACCGCTTGGGAGGCGGCGCGACACCTGACGGCGCTGACGCGCTACGGCTTCTCTGCGCCCGTCCAATCCCTGGCCCGCCATGGCTTCCTCGGCGGCAGCCATTCTCTGTTCGACTACGGCTGCGGTCGTGGCGACGATGTGCGCGGCCTGCTGGAGAACGGACTCGACGCGGCCGGCTGGGATCCCTTCTACGCGCCGGAGCCTCCGGTACAGGCGGCGGACCTGGTCAACCTCGGCTTTGTGATCAACGTCATCGAGGATTTCGACGAGCGCCTGGAGGCGTTGACGCGGGCCTGGTCCCTGGCGCGGACGCTGTTGGTGGTGTCGGTGATGCTGGCCAATCAGAACGATCCCCGCGGCCAGTGTTTTCGCGACGGGGTGATGACCAAGCGCGGGACCTTCCAGAAGTATTTCAGCCAGGGCGAGATCAAGGCCTTCGTCGAGCAGGTGCTGGATGAGGAGCCGATTGCCGTGGCACCTGGGGTGCTCTATGTGTTCCGGGACAAGGACGCGGAACAGCGCTTTTTGGTGGATCGGTATCGCAGCCGGCGCACGCGGTTGCGGGAGCCGTCGGCCAGGGTGCGCGAACGCCCCAAGCGGGAACGCCGCAACAAGGCCGAGGAACAGTATCTGGCCCATCGTGATGCGCTGGAGCGGTTGTGGGCGCAATGGCTGGACCTGGGGCGCAAGCCGGACAGGTCCGAGAGTGCGGATGCGCTGGTGCTGTCCGAGGCGTTTGGATCGGTGGCGAAGGCGCTGCGGTTCATCGAGGCGCGCAAGGCTGCCGAGTCCGACGCGGAGTCCGTCACCGGCACGCTGGAGGCGGCGGAGCAGGCGCGGCTGGCTGATCTGACGCTGTATTTCGCGCTGGATCAGTTCGAGCGACGCAAGCCCTACCAGCACCTGGAGCCGACGCTGCGCCGGGACATCAAGCACTTCTTCGGCGACTATGGTGCGGCGCGG
>JBATTL010000176.1:0-3643 GCA_049670525.1 Thiohalocapsa sp.
TGCACCTCGATGCTTTGTTTGACCAGCCGCTCGGCACTAGTGGCCTTCTCCAACGCGGCGGCGAACGGCCGAGGGTCGAGGCGGAACAGGTTATCGCCGGCCTTTACCGATTGGTTATCCCCGACGAACAGCTCGGTAACCTGCCCGTCCACGCGCGGCGAGACCCAGACGTAGTTTGCCATCACATAGGCATCGTCGGCGCTTGGATGTTTGCCCTCGTACTGCCAGTACAAGTAGGCGCCATAGGCAAGCAAGCCGCCAATAACCAATGCCAATAACAGCGCCAGGACTTGCTTCGTCGCACCACCTTTCGACGCTGTATCAGGCGTTTGTTCGCTCATGGAGATTGGCCTTGTGGCTCGAAGGTGAGGCGTTCCGGCCGACCCAGGCCGAATCCTAACGCGCGGCACGTTTAGCCGTCGTTGGTGACAACACTCGCCGTTCGGCGATCGCCGTTGGTCTTCAACCAGTCCCGCAGCCGATTGGAGTCCCCGACCGGCGTCATCTTGCCCTGCCCATTCAGCAAGACGATATACAGGCGTCGCCCGGCGACGACCGCCTGCATGACCAGACAGCGGCCCGCCTCATTGATATAGCCGGTCTTGCTGAGTTCGACATCCCAACGTGGATCACGCACCAAGGGATTGGTGTTGCGGTACTGAAGGGAGCCACGCTTGTCAAACGGATGAGCGGTAAATTCCCCGGTCGACGTGACCTCGCGGATGAATGGATACTGGGACGAGGCATGCACCAAACGGATCAGGTCCTCTGCCGTGGACTGGTTGCCGACGTTGAGACCGGAGGCATCGGCGAAATGAGTGTCGCGCATGCCGAGCGCCACCGCCTTCTCGTTCATTGACGCGACGAAATCTGCGGTACCGCCAGCGAAGGTGGTTCGACCCAACGCCGCGGCGGCGCGGTTGTCGGAAGACATCAACGCAACACGGAGCATATCGCGACGCGACAGGATCGCCTCGCCGATTCGGAGACGAGAACGACTCCAACGCAGCCGGTCGCGGTCCTGCTCCGTAATGGTGATGCGGTCGTCCAGCGGCACCTGCGCGTCCAGCACGACCATGGCCGTCATCAGTTTTGTGATGGACGCGATGGGGCGCACCTTGGTGGTGTTCTTGCCATACACCCGGTTCCCGTAATGGTCGATCACCAAGGCCGACCCCGAGCGGATGTCCGGGCCCGCGACGGCGACGCCGGGACCGGTCAACGCGGCGATCAACACCAGGTGTGCCGCGGCGAGCCAGCGCACCAAAACAGTCGAAAACATATGAAGTGTTCTAACTATCGAGCTGATTTCACGATGCAAAGCGATCTAATTATCGCACAGGATCTAACCTTCGTGCTGTGCCAGATGATGCAGGCTCCACAATTCGGCAGAAATCTCGGACTCCACCGCGGATGAGGCGCTCCGCGGCGATACCCATCGCGCTCTTGGCTGTGTTGCCGCCACTGTTCTGGGCCGGCAATTTTGTGCTCGCTCGGGCGCTGCACGCGGATATTCCGCCAATCGCATTGTCGTTTTGGCGCTGGGCAATGGCTCTCACCATCCTGTTGCCGTTTGCATGGCGGGGCCTGCACGAGCAGTGGCCTCTTCTCCAACGCCACTGGCCTGTCCTGACGTTGCTGGCGCTACTCGGCATCACCAACTACAACACGTTCGCCTACCTGGGATTGCAAGACACCAGTGCCACCAATGGGGTGCTGCTGACGTCAGCGACGCCCGTGGTGATCGTAGTCCTTTCGTTTCTGATGCTTGGGCAAGCCGTGCGGCCGCCGCAACTGCTGGGCATCCTGCTTTCTTTGGCGGGTGTCGTCATGATCGCCACCGAAGGTCGACCGCAAGTCTTAACGGGCATGGCGCTCAATCCGGGCGATATGTGGATACTATCCGCGGGATTGGACTGGGCGCTGTACTCCGTTTGTCTACGCTGGCGCCCCGCGAAACTTGGACCGCTGACATTCTTGGCTGCAATCATGGCAATCGGTCTGATTCCGTTGATCGTTCTCTATGCCTGGGATCTGGCCCAGGGACATCGGTTTGCGATCAACAGGGCGAACCTGGGCGCAATCGGCTACGTAGCGCTGTTTCCATCAGTGCTGGCCTACATCTTTTGGAACCGGGCGGTCACGGAGATGGGCGCGAACCGCACGGGTCAGTATATCCACTTAATGCCGGCCTTCGGAGCACTGCTCGCAGTGCTGGTGCTCGGCGAGCGGCTCCTGTGGTTCCATGCAGCAGGGGCCGGGCTGAT
The DNA here is from genome assembly GCA_049670525.1 of Thiohalocapsa sp. Classification (GTDB taxonomy): domain Bacteria; phylum Pseudomonadota; class Gammaproteobacteria; order Chromatiales; family Chromatiaceae; genus Thiohalocapsa. Next base: position 2,268 of record JBATTL010000176.1, read on the forward strand.
TGCCGCCGGAATCGCGTTGGCAACTCGCGGAGCCTCGAAGCCGCGTCCAGCGGCACAGCAGTCCTAGGGAGATGCCGATTTCTCGGCCATCCCGGCCGAAAAACCGCACGAGAGCGGAAACGCCAAAGATCAGCGCTTACGCGGCGGATGGTCGTGGCGAAATGCCGACGCCGACTTCGCGGACGAAGCGGGTGTGACCAGGTGAACAGCATCCACGTCCCGGTCCATAATCTATGGAGCCGTATACGCCATAGCCATTCGAACGAATCGCACGGCCACGAGCAATTTTCGCGTCTGCAGACACCAATTGAGTAACGAATGCCCATGCCAAAATCATTGCCGAAGCCAATCGCGGGCGAGCTGCCGTTGGACGCTTCGCACACGGACTAGTTGCCATCCGTCGAGAACGCAATTGAGCAACGCTCCGGCCTTGCCGACTGGTTTGACGATAGGCGGCTCCTGATGATTGCAACCGGATCGCTCGCCGGTCTATTCGGTCTGGCAGCCTTCAGCATGCTCTATATCCCCAAGACGCTCTTCTTCCCCATCGCCCTTGCGATCGTCCTGACGCTCGTTTTCGCTCCGGTTGTCCGACGCCTGAATCAATGGCAAATCCCCACGTCCATCGGCGGTGGCTTGGTGGTTGGCGGCATTCTAGGACTGCTTGCAACAGCAATCGTTTTTCTGTGGGAACCTGCTACGCAGTGGATTGATGATGCGCCGAATCATTTCAGCGAGGTTAAACACAAGCTTCGCTCTATTCAGGAACCGATTAGAAAGATCAGCGACGCCGGTGATCGAGTTTCAGGTTTGACCGAGATCAAGGGTGAGAAGAAGCCACTAGCGGTCGAGGTGAAACAGTCGGGCGCAACGGCGTCGTTACTAAACAGCACGCGAGAGGCAATCGCCGTACCCCTGTCGACGCTCGTAATCCTGTACTTTTTCCTCGCTGGTGGCGACCGCCTGTTGGACAAGCTGTTGCGCTTGACGTCAGGGCAGGGGGGCACGGCAATCGCATCAGTCCGCCCGAATATTCGGAGGGCCTGATAATGACATTGACGGCGGCGCGCCTGGCGCGTCGAAGAGCAACTTGGCCAAGGAGCGGTGATCACAGCCGGCGGTGTTGCGCTTGTTGCGCAGGCTGAACTTGGCGTCGTCCTGCTTCAGCCGCGACAGGGCGATGTGGCGCAGCACGGCGAGATTCTCGCGGGCGGCAGGCTGGCGCACGCGGCACGCGTCCTCGCGAAAGGTCATGTCGAGACTCCAATGCAGCGTGTTTTCAATGCCCCAGTGAGCGCGCACGGCGTGCGCGAAGCAAGCCACGTCGGTGCCGATGCTGCCGATGTAGTCGCGCGTCTCCACGGAGGTCTTGCCGT
>JBATTL010000177.1:0-1632 GCA_049670525.1 Thiohalocapsa sp.
GCGCATCTCTTCAGGAACTGGAAGAGAATATCGCAGATGCGTATCAACTGATAACCCAGGGTGACCAAGCAAGTGGCCATCCGCCTGCGCATACCAAAGGAATCTTGTTGGAAGTTGCATGAAGCGCGGCCAATTCATCAAGGAATTGGTAGCGGCAGGCTGCTACCTAAAACGTCACGGTAGCCGCCACGACATTTACGCAAATCCTGCAACCGGGAAGCAGGCGCCCGTCCCGCGACATCCGGAAATCCGAGAGAGCCTCTGCAAACTCATTCGTAGACAGTTGGAGACTCGGCAGCAATGAATAGGCTCAACAACCGCGGCACCTCCGACGCTGCCGTCGCTCTCGCTCTTGCAGCCAAGTCGGCGCGGGGTCCGCAATACGTTATGGTCCAAGGTAAGTTCGCGGAATTCCGGGGACAGTGCGGCCTACAAAGGCCGCGTGTTCTAGCGGGTGGACGTCCCGCCTGGGTCATGGTGCGCCGCGAGCCCAGTATCGAGCCTTGCGGCACGGCTGGTAACAGACGCGTCGATGCGTAGGTGCGAAAGCAGGCGAGGTGCATAGGTAACGGGTGGAGCCGACCTTGAAGGGCTTCAACGAGCTTGTGCGGGCCACGCCAGCACCGGCCGTCCGCTCGGCTCCGACGCCTTCGTCGAGTCCCTGGAGCGACAGCTGGCGCGGTCCCTGAAGCGGAAGAAGCCAGGCCCCAAGCCCCAACACGGGATCGCTACACGCTTGACCTATTCGACGAGGGAAAGGGCAATTGAGTCAACTGTCACAGGAATTCACAGACTCTTGGTGTCAGCCTTCCCAACCCGACCTCGAAGCAGGCGATAACCAACCATCGTACATTGTTAGTTGCAATCGTTTCTTCATGTCAATTCTTCGCAAAACGAGTAACTGCCTAAGGCGAAACGCCGACCACGGCTCTTCCACAAGAATTGTGGATAACTATGTGGATTAACGCCGGCGTTGAACGCTAAGTGCCTGATCAAGTGACCATTAGATTAACTCGGCCAAATTTTATCCATCGTTGGAAAATCAACTGGAAACAGCAGCTTGCGCGAATATCGACGGCATTGAATCGATTTCAGCCAGAATTTGGAACCGGGTCACAGTTCAGGACGGCTGGTTGTGTATAAAACTTGTTACACCGACCAATAGTGCACGTCAGGCCCGCCACCGGCTCGATGCCAGACACGACGCGGATCCTGCTCGATTCCACCTGGCGCGACGGAGCCATCGGCCCGGGAGACCGCCCGGCAATTGCAGCATTCAACGACCAACATCGGCGCCCTCCGACAGGGACGTGAGCGTTCCGTCGGCGACCTCAGCGCGCAAATCGTAGCGCAAGGCGTAGTAGACCTGTCGGATCATTGCATGGAGGGCGTAGTAGCATGGCACTACCCCTGTCATCTTCGAACCGCTCGACTTCATCACCCGCTTCGCCGCCCCGGGGTTGAGAACGAACTACCCAAGCCCCGGGTCAATCTAACCCGCTATAACGGCGTATTTGCCCCAACAGTCGAGACCGCGCCGCGGTGACACCGGCGAAGCGGAGGAAGGGTGCCACACCCGCTGGGCTAGAGGAGGAACAGGAGAAGACACTGGCGCAACGCCGGGCCGCAATG
>JBATTL010000178.1:0-2701 GCA_049670525.1 Thiohalocapsa sp.
CTGGTGATCACCCCGGTAATGGTCCCGGGGCTTGCTGCAAACAGGATCAATGTGCGAACTGCGGTGATGGAGGCTTCGCGCTATGTCCGCTTAGCCCCTCGAAATGCGTCACTGCCTTCTTGATGTCGTCGAGCAACACGCTCGCCATATCCGCGCTGAAGCCCTCCCTGACAACGATGCGCAGCACGGCCACGTCCTCGGCATGCTCCGGCATTGTGTAGGCTGGTACCTGCCAGCCATATTCGCGGAGCTTGTCCGAGACATCAAAGACGCTGTAGCTGGTCACCTCGTCTTTGAGCTTGAACGCGAACACCGGGATGCTGCTGCCGTCGCTGATGAGTTCGAACGGACCGACAGCGGCGATGCCCTCGGCCAGGCCGGTCGTGGTATCCCGCAGCACCTCCATGATCTGCGTATACCCGGCTCGCCCCAGGCGCAGGAAGTTGTAGTACTGGGCAACGACCTGATTGCCGGGGCGCGAGAAATTCAATGTAAAGGTAGGCATGTCGCCGCCGAGATAGTTGACGTGAAATACCAGGTCCTCCGGCAGATCCTCGTGGCTGCGCCAGACGACCCATCCGATGCCCGGATAGACCAGGCCGTACTTGTGGCCCGAGACATTGATGGACTTGACCAGCGGTAGCTGGAAATCCCACTTCAGGTTTGGGTGTAGGAAGGGTGCGACGAAACCGCCGCTGGCCGCATCGATATGCATCGGGATCTCCCGGCCGGTCTCGGAGTTTTGCTCGACCAGCGCGGTGTGTATAGCCTCGATGGGCTCGAATTCGCCGGTGAATGTGGTCCCCAGGATCGCGACTACGCCGATGGTGTTATCGTCAGTGCGTTGCAGGACCTCTTCCGGCGTGATGACGTAGCGCCCCTTCTCCATCGGGATGTACTTCGGCTCGACCTCCCAGTAGCGGCAGAATTTCTCCCACACCACCTGCACATTGGCGCCGAGGATCAGGTTGGGTTTGTCCGTCGGTTTGCCCTGCGCTCGGCGGCTCTCGCGCCAACGCCATTTCAGCGCCATGCCGGCGAGCATCACCGCCTCACTGGAGCCGATCGCTGACGCTCCGACACCCTGATCGGGCGCGTTGAACAGGTTGGAAACGATGTTGATGCAGCGTTCCTCAATCGCCGCCGTCTGCGGATACTCGTCCTTGTCGATCATGTTCTTGTCGAATGACTCGGCCATCAGCTTCTCGGCCTGGGGCTCCATCCAGGTCGTGACGAAGGTCGCCATATTCAGCCGGGAGTTGCCATCGAGCATCAGCTCGTCGTGCACGATGTTGTAGGCCGTGTCCGGAGCCATTTCGTGGTCGGGGAGACGGTACTTAGGTACCGGTCGAGTCATGCCGCGTCGGCCGTAGGCGGTTGAAAGCAGCGCGTCTGTCTCGTCAGGGTTGGACGCCTCAATCTTTTTCGTCAGCATCTTGTCCTCTTCCGTTAGTTAGGGTTTGGAATTGCCACTCGCCACCGACGGCTTGGGCGCCGTCGCATCCGCATCGAACAACTCGGGGATCATAAAATAGCTGGCGGTCAGGAAGCAGATGCTCCCGACAAGGTCGGGGGTCCAGGTCAGGGCGTCCTCATCGATCCAGCTGAGGCCGGCGAGCATCGCGTTCCCGGTATCGACCTTGAACAGCAGGGATGCGGCAAACTGTATCAGACTGGCAAGCCAACTCAGCTGTCCGGTTTGTCGCTGGCGCCGGAAGGGGGTATGACTTCCAGCTTCGAGCGTACCAGCGCGTAATCCGCGTCCCGCGCATCGCTCAGGGTGGTCTCGGCTTCACGCTCGGAGATACCGAGTCCTTCGAGCGTCTCAGCGGCCAGGCGCAGGCTGGCCTCCACGGCCTCCGGCAGGGCCTTGCTGGCGCCCGCGCGATACAGCGCGTCGCAGGCGATCAGGTCGCGGGCGCGGGTGATGATCGTCGCATTGGGTGCGCGGGCGCGGATCTGGACCGTGGCATTAACGGCAGCCTGGGTGTTGTCGATGGTCAGCACGACCAAACGGGCCTGGTCGATATCTGCCGCATCCAACAGGTGCGGGTCGCAGACATCGCCGTAGTAGACCGGGTAACCGTCGTTACGCCAGCTCGCAACCAGCGCCGCGTTGTCATCGAAGGCGATATAGCGGATGCCGTGCTCGGTGAGGATGGCCCCAATGGTATGTCCGACGCGCCCATAACCCGCGATGACAACCTGGGGCCTCTGGTCCTGGCCGTCGGACTCATAACGGAAATTTGCATGCACCTGGTCGCCGGCCGCCGGCAATAGGCTGGCCAGCCTATTGCCGAGCTTGGTCAACAGGGGCGTCAACAGCATGCTGAGCGAGATGACTGACACGGCCATGATAAAGACACGGTCGTCGATGATCTGAAGGACCTTCGCCGCCCCGAACAGAACGAAGCCGAACTCGCCGGCCTGTGCCAACAGAAATGCCACCCGCACTGCCGTCGCGCGCGGATTTCCGAACCAGCGGCAGAGGAAGTACAGCAGAACCAATTTGATACCCACCAGCGCCAGCACGTGTTGGGTGAACAGCAGGGGCTGATCTGCCAGCACGCCGAGATCGACAGACATGCCGACAGCAACAAAGAACAGACTCATCAGCAGGCCTTTGTGGGGCTCGACGCTGGCTTCGATCTGGACGCTGTAACGCGACCCCGACAGCATCATTCCCATCAGGAAGGCTCCG
>JBATTL010000179.1:0-3285 GCA_049670525.1 Thiohalocapsa sp.
AGGATGAATCGATGAACAACGAGCAACAGATCCTCAATCGGGGTGCTCTTCAGCCAACTCTCGGACAAATCGCAAGGTCCGCGTGCATTGCGGTGGCGCTCTTTGCGGTTGCGACGGGCTGTGCAAGTTACCGCCTCGATCGGCTGATCACCGATGACGTAGAAGTCGAGCGTATGGATTCTCGCAAGGCGCTGATCAGGACGGTCCAGTTACGCGATCACGATGGCCGGCTGAAGGTCAGCGGGCGCCTCAAGAAGCGGCATAGAGGGCGAAGCCGCATCTCGGGTCATCTGCACATCGAGGCGCTCGGCCAAGATGGCAACATGCTTAGGCAAGTAACCACTGGATATCGCCGGCTCAATTCCAAGACGGGGACATCCGAGTTCTCTCGGGTCCTGGATATACGCGCCGAGCAAGTCAGAACAGTCCGCGTCATTCACCATCACCGCGATGACGATGAAAACGCCACCAACGCGAGCCAGCAGCCTGGTGCGGGTAGCGGAACCTTTGGGTCGATCCAAACCGTTTGAAGACCGACCCGGGAAAGATCCGTGCACACCCATCATCATCCCGAAAATGGCCCACACAGGCCGCACAGAAGGTTACTGACAGCGCTGGTCTTGACCCTGAGTTTTGCCTATATCGAGGACATCACGGGGTAGAGGTCCAGGCACCTCCCAGCAGGGACTGGCGACAACCTGCAAAGACCCGCCGGAGGAGGTCAATCCAAAGCCGTGTAGTTCCGGCAAGCGTGCGTGACCGCTTGACAGTGGGGTGACTAGGATGTCGCCGGTGCAAACAAGCGCCGGAGGCCGCATGAGCAAAGACACCGCATCGCTGTCGACCCCGATTCAGCCATTGACCTTGGAAGAGGTCGCAGCCCATTTCGAGCATTGGCGCAGTGAGAAGAAGAAAGGGGAGCGCATCCCCGAGCAGTTGTGGTCGGAGGCGATCGCGCTGGTGAAGGACTACGGGCTGTCGCCAGTCACGCGCCGGTTACGCCTCAGCGGTCGGGATCTGAACAAACGGCGCGGAATCCTCGGCAGCGGCCAACGACGGCGGCGTGTCGAGCCGCCGACAACGTTCGTCGAGCTTGCCCCTGAGGTGGTTGTGCAAGCGCAGCGCCGGCAGTCCACTGCGGGTTGCCTGGAGCTGATCCGCCCCGACGGGCTGCGACTGCGCATCGAGCCTGGTGAGGGGATCGATGCGCACGCCGTGCTCGAGCGCTTCATGGAGGTGGGCTGATGTTGCAGCTGACCCCGCAAAGCCGCGTCTTCGTCGCCATCGAACCGGCGGATTTCCGCCGCGGCATCGATGGGCTGGCGGCGTTGTGCCGGCACCGGCTCCAAGAAGACCCCTTTGCCGGGGCAATCTTCGTCTTCCGCAACCGCCGGGGTAGCGCCCTGAAGCTGTTGTGTTACGACGGCCAGGGCTTCTGGCTGTGCCAGAAACGCTTCTCCCAAGGCCGCCTGAGCTGGTGGCCGAGCTCGACGCAGGTCAGCCATCGGCTCTCAGCGCGCGCGCTGCAGATTCTGCTATGGAACGGCAACCCCGAGGACGCCGGTCTGGCTGCTGACTGGCGGCAGGTGGCCTAGCGGCGGCGCTGGCGCGCTGGCGGTGGGTGCGTCTTGGAAATTCCACGGCAACCAGTGCGCGGGATGGGCAAACACCGCCGAGCGGTGGTGCAGCAAGGCGCTCAAGTAGTCGATCGGATTGACGGCGTTGAGCCGACAGGTCTCGATCAGGCTGCTCAGCACATCGCCGACAACGGCGCCGTGTTGGTTCTTGTAGAACAGGCTGTTGTTGCGGTAACGCACGCTGAGCTTCAGCGGCTGCTCGGCGAGATTGTTGTCCAGCGGCGCACCGGGGATGCGCAGAAACCCCGTCAGCGCTTCCCAGCGTTTGAGCATGTAATTGAATGCCTGGCCGAGGCGGCTGTTGGGTTCGACCTGCTTGTCGGTGAACTGCTGCTGCATCCAGCCCTTAAGCGCGTCCATCACCGAGGCGCTGTGGGCCTGATGATAGGCCAGGCGTTGCGCCGGGCTGAGTTCGGCCTTGGTGCACTGGGCCTCATGGTGATACACCGTGGCGATGGCCGTGATCACCTGTTCGCAGGCATTGGGGAAGAACTCCTTGATGTCGCTGAACTGGCGGCGCGCGTGCACCAGGCAGTTCAGGTCCACCACCCGTTCGCAATGGCGCTTGGGCGTATTGGCTGCCAGCGCATCGGACATCCACAGCATCGGTGCCAGCGCGCCATCGCGCAACGCCAGCAAGTCGTCGAGATTCTCCCCGGCATGCTGGCGACCGGTGAAGAACAGGCAGATCGTCTGCTCCCCCACGCAGCGGAGCACCGAGGTGTAGATCGCCTTGCGCGCCGGCGCGGGCTCGGCCTGGTTGTCTTTGAGCAACGACAGCACGCGCGCGCCGGTGTCGTCCTGAAACACCAAGGGCTGCTGGGCGGCGAGCCACTTCAGGTAGTTGTAAACGATATAGGCACCGTCGGCGACCTGTTCGACGAGGTCCCATTGGGTGGCATCGGGCAACGGCAGGCCGAGCATCTGCTGCAGCGCTTCGATGCGATGAAACGGCAGACCCCGATGATAGTGCGCCACCGCCAACAGTACCTTGAGACGGGTGTCATAGCGCTCGGGGCTGACCGCGGGCGGCAGATGCGCGACAAACAACGCCCCGCAGGCGTTGCAGCGCAGCCGCTCGAGGTCATAGCGCGTCACCGCCACCAATGGCTGGCCGCTGAAGCGCAGACGCACCAGCGGTGCCATTGGATACAGCTTGCCGCGCTCGCAGGCTGGGCAGCGATTGCCGGATGCCAAGTGGTCATGGGCACAGAATTGCACCTCGGCGCCGGGGTAGTCCGCCGCCCCTACACGACCATGACCCGGTGGCGGCGGCTTGTCCGGCTTGCCAGCTGTGCCCTGACCGACGGCGTTGGTATCGGTCGTGGTCTTGGCATCGCTATCGCCGGGCGGGGCGTTGCCTGCCGGTGCCTCGGCATCGCCGCCAACGGCGGCGCCGGGTGGATCGTTCGGCGGATCTGAGGGCGAACCTGGGGGTGGATCTGGGGGCGGCTTGGGCCGCGTCTTCTCGGTGGGCTTGCCGAACAGGAGGCGCTTGAGCTTTGCCAGACTGATGCGGGTCTCCAGCAGCCTGTGCTGCAGCCATACCAGGGTGCGCAGCAACGGCGCGACGCGCCGTTGGTCGGCGGCGTCGAGTTGGCCTTGCTCGGCCAGCGCGATCAAACGCTCGACCTCGCTCGCCTGGATC
>JBATTL010000180.1:0-18926 GCA_049670525.1 Thiohalocapsa sp.
CTGATCGCCCCGCTGGCCGTCACGGCTTGGGCCACGGGCTTTCCGGGGCTGGATCGGATCACACGGGATTTGCAGCCCGATGCCTCGGAGACCTGGCTGGGCGTCAGGAAGCCGGAGCTTCGCGCGATTGCCGTCGCCATCGGCAACGTCGTCCAGCATGAGCTGACCCATGCGATGGTGGCGCTGCCGAACGACGCGGTCGAGGACTTCGACGTCCTGTTCCGGTCACGGTGGTCGTTCTACGAGCGGGCGCCGCAGTTCGAGGAAGGGCTGTGCGATGCGACCGCGGCCCTGGCGACGACGGTGATGCTGCTGAAGGCGCGCTTCGGCATTGTGGGCAGAAGCATGCCGAATCTGAATGCTCGGCGCTATTCGACGGCATGGGACGATTTCTTCCCGTTCAGCGCCCAGACCTACGCGGCCTACCATGGCGCGGCGACGGATACCTGGCTACAGGCCTGGGAAAACAACAACCGCGACTTCGGCGCCTTCTCTGGCCTGGTGAAGCTCTACTCGGGGTAGGCTCGGGATACGTGTAAATTTTTATCACTTCGTCCGTGACAGCGCCGATACCCGCAGAAACCCCTCACTGGGACGTCGATCCGGTCCTCTCGGTTTGAACGTTAAACTGCACCGTCACACTCTGGGAGTGACGAATCCCGCCTGAACGAAGTGTTGGTCGAAGGCGAGCGCGGTCTTCAAGTCCATGCGGCGCATGACGACGAAGGAGACGCAGTCGACCAGGCCCCATTGCTTGTCGGTGTGGCGTCGGTACAGATCGAACGCCGACTCGAATAGTTTGGGCGTCAGGTTCACCACGGTCACGCCTGGCGATTCGCGCAGATCCTCGATAATCTGTACGGCAGCGTCACGATCCATCCTCGACAGGGCGTTGCCGATCTCCAGCAGCACGGCGTCGGTGACGACGATTGCCTGGCCATCGAACTTTTGCGAAAGCGCGACCGCTTCGGCGTGATGCCGATCGTTCTCGTTGACCAGGGCGAGGATGTAGCCGGTGTCGACGAAAACAGACTCAGGCATCCCTTTCGCCGATGACGTAAGCGTCATGGTTGGTCGAAAGGTCCGATGGTCCTTTGGTTTTCACTCGTCGCAGCCGTGCAAAGATCGTCTCCTGCGCATCGGCGGCTTGGGACTCGGCATCGACCAGGACGACGCGTACCTTCTTGCCATCCAAAACGCGGCGATGTTCCGGCGGAATGTCGAGAACGCCGTCGTGGGCAACGGCCTGAAATTCGATTGCATTCATCGTTCTGGATAACCTGTTCTTCAGAAAGTCTCTCGAGGCTTGAGGGCAGATCCCCTAGGCCTCTCTAGCTGCGTGCGGTGTCGAGCTTCGGGTCGTGCCGGATCCGTTTGACGATGTCCCCGACGACGCCGCGCCCGGTCTTGGCGCCGATGCGCCGCTGGATCTGGCGCACGCTCAGATCAGTCGTTCTCGCCAGTTCTTCGACCTCTGTGACGACCGTCGTCGGCGTTCGCGGTCGACCCAGATGCTTCCCGCGGGCCTTTGCTGCCTTCATCCCGGCCGAAACGCGCTCGCTGATCAGCGACGACTCAAGCTCCGCCATGGCACCGATGAGCGTGAACATCGCCTTGCCCATGGGTGAGGTGGTGTCGATCTGGTCCTGGACGCTCACGAACCGGATGCCGAGGTGATTGAACTCCTCCAATGCGCTCAGCAGGTGCTTGGTCGAGCGGGCAAAGCGGTCGAACTTCCACACCAGAACACAATCGAAGGCGCGATCACGCGCATCCCGCATCAGGGCATCGAGCCGCGGGCGCCCCTGGCGCCGACCCGATACCGCCACGTCCAAGTAGTCTCGCACGACCTCCAAGTCGGCGCGCTCGGCGTAGGCCCGCAGCCCGTCGAACTGGAGATCCGGTTTTTGATCCGCCGTCGAGACCCGGAGGTAGAGCGCGGCGCGATTCTTCTGGGGCATTTCTATCTGGATCGCACGTCCGAGAATGTATACCTTTCCGGCCAGCCAAATTTGGCCACGTCGGTCGTGGTAAATCAAGCACTTTCTGGCCGTCTGGGCAAACCCTTTTTCGGACACTTCGCGAGCCCCTGCCATGGCCTCCATCGACCGTACTGCGTACCCCCGCTTTCGTGGGCAGTTCACCGATGCCGAGTTGGATGAGGCATTCACCCTGAGCGAGAAAGAGCAGGCCTTTGTCCGCTGGCACGCCCACGGCGAGGTTGGCCGGTTGTCGATGGCCGTCAGTCTGAAGATGCGCCAGTTCCTGGGCTACTTCCCAGCGCTCGAAGAGGTTCCTGATCAGATCCGTCGGCATGTCGCCAACGTGCTCGGATTCGATGACGAGACGGCGCTGGTCGATGGGATCGCGCGGCCGGCGACGGTGCATCGGTACCGGGGAGCGATTCGCAAACACCTCGCCAGCCGTCCGTTCTCCCATGGCGGCCGCGAGATCGTGATCAGGACGGTCCATCGTGCCGCTCAGCTCATGAGCGACCCGGTGGACCTGATCAGTGCGTCGGTCGAAGCCCTGGTCAAAGAGGGGATCGAGCTGCCCGCGTTCAGCAACCTGGACCGCGTGGTGGGCAACCTGCGCCAATCGATCCACGAGGAGATCTACCGGCAGATCGACGCCGCTTTGAGCGAGACTCAGAGCCAAGTCCTCGACGCACTGCTCGATCTTCCAGCCGGGCACCACCTGAACAGTTTCTCGCGACTCAAGGAGACCCCGGGGCCACCAAACCTGAAGCACCTGCGCTTGTGGATTGACCGGCTCGCCGAGTTGGATGCTGTTCTCGATCCCCGGCCGCTCCTGGAGAACATTCTGCACACCAAGATCCGGCAGTTCGCCGCCGAGGCCAAGGCCCTGGAGACCGGCGATCTGCGTGATGTCTGCCAGCCCGGCCGACGACACACCTTGCTGCTGTGCCTGCTGCATCAGACCCAGACCGAGGCGCGGGATCCGCTTGTCGATATGTTCATCCGCAGGATGCGGCGCACTCGGAACCGGGCCGTGGAGCGGCTACACAACCTGCAGAAGAACCAACGTGCGCTCGAGGAGGAACTCCTCTCGGTCTTCGGTCAGGTTCTACGACACGCCGGCGCCACGGACGCGGACGAGGAGCTCGGCCGCAACGTGCGCCAAGTGCTCCTCGAGCAGGGCGGTGTCGAGACCCTCGGCGCCCGGTACCACGCGGTGACGGCCTACCATAACGACAACTACCTGCCGTTGCTGTGGCCGATCCACAGTGGAAACCGGAGTACGCTGTTCCGGTTACTCGATCTGCTGACGCTGGAGTCGTCGAACGCGGATACACGCTTGCTGGAAGCCCTGGATACCGTTCGCCAGTACCAGCACAGCCGCCGCAAGCTCCTGGACGCCACGCTGGATCTTGGCTTCGCCTCGCAGCGTTGGCAGGCCTTCGTCCAACAGCGCCACGACGGCGAGGTCCTGCTCGATCGCCACGCCCTGGAGCTGTGCGTGTGCATGTACTTGGCCGAGGCGCTGCAAAGCGGCGACCTCTATGTGGTCGGCTCCGGGGCCTACGCCGACTACCGCGCCCAGCTGCTTCCTTGGGCAGAGTGCGACCGCAAGCTCGAGGACTACGGCGCCGCGGTGAAGCTGCCAACACAGGCCAGCCGATTCGTCGCCGAGCTGCGAGACAAGTTGGAAGAACTGGCCAAAACTGTCGACGCCGGCTTCCCCGACAACAGCGCATTGCGGATCGACCCGGATGGAACCCCGCACCTGATCCGACAGGCCGCTCAGCCATTGCCGCAAGGGCTCCAGGCCTTCGAGTACGCGATCCGGGAACGGATGCCAGAGCGGCATCTGCTCGATGTCCTCAAGCACGTCCAGCACTGGTCCTCGTTCACGCGCCACTTTGGCCCTTTGTCTGGCTCGGAGCCCAAGCTGGGGGACGCAACCAAGCGCTATCTGTTCACGGTCTTCGGGATCGGCTGCAACCTCGGCGTCAACCAGACCGCACGCCACGCACCGGACAGCATCAACCGGCACGCGCTGCGCCGGATCAACGCTCAGCATGTCACCGTCGACAAGCTCGAAGCCGCATCCGCCGATATCGCCCGCGAGTATGCCCGGTTCGAACTGCCCAAGCTCTGGGGCAAGCCGAACGTGGCGATCGCCGACGGAACCCACATGGAGCTGCGCGAGAACAACCTGCTCGGCGAGCAGCACATCCGCTACGGCCGCTACGGCGGCATCGCTTACCATCACATCTCGGCGAACTACATCGCGCTGTTCAGCAACTTCATCGCCTGCGGGGTTCTGGGAGGCGGTCTACATCCTCGACGGCCTGCTTCAGAACCGCTCGGAGTTCGAGGTTGACACCGTCCATGCCGACACCCATGGCCAGAGTGAACCGGTATTCGGCCTGGCATATCTGCTGGGCATCGATCTGTTGCCGCGCATGCGCACCTGGAACGATGCCGAATTCTACCGTCCGGACGCCGCCTCGAAGTACGACCACATCGACGCGCTCTTCACCAAGACGCTCGACTGGCGGATCATCGAGGCGCACTGGCAAGACATGATGCAGGTGGTCCTGTCGATACAGGCCGGCAAGGTGCTGCCGTCGATGCTGCTGCGCAAGCTCGGCAGCCGCAGCCGGAAGAATCGGCTCTACTTGGCCTTCCGAGAGCTGGGGCGCGTGGTGCGGACCTTGTTCCTGCTGCGCTTTGTTTCCGAGGCCGAGCTGCGCCAGAGCATCCGCGCCGAGACCACCAAGATCGAGTCCCACAATGACTTTCTCGACTGGATCGGCTTCGGTGGCCCGGTCATCAAGAGCGGCGATCCGGTGGAGCAGCTCAAGCAGGTGAAGTACATGGAGCTGGTCGCCAACGCCGTGATGCTGCACAACGTCGTCGATCTCACCGACGTGCTCGCCAGCATGGCCGAAGAAGATTTGCCCGTGACGCCCAAGCTGGCGAAAAAGACCGCTCCCACCATCCGTGAGCATCTACGACGCTTCGGACAGTTTGACGTCGACATGAACATTTTGCCGCCGCCGCTTCAGCCGAGACCGCTGCCGTTCCCGGGTGACGATCCAGAGTGATAAAAATTTACACGTATCCCGAGCAGACCCCAACTAGCTGACGAGCACCGCGGAGACCCGCGGTCGGACACGGCACGCCTGCGCGAGGTTCTCGATGATGTCGAGGAGGCGCTCTCCGCGGGCGCCAGTCACAGCGCCGTGCTCGACACCCTGCATGACCAGGGCTTCACGCTGACCCTCTCCAGTTTCCAGAGCACGCTAGCACGCCTACGCAGGGAGCGTCGGACCGCCTGACCGAGTTGCTGAGTCCGGGGAGTTGGTATCCGAAGAAGCGGACATTCGACTCGCGTTGAGTGTCAAATTCCATTTCCGGTCGCTGATGGTCGCCGGAAGCCACGAGGGAGTTCCTCCAACTCAAGCTCGTGCTCCAGGAGCGCGAGGCGGATTTTGAGGAACTGCTGCGCGTCCGCTCGGCTATGTGAGCGCCTTGCCCCGGCGAAAGCGGCGGTTGATGGCCGAGCGGGCGGCGTCGAGGGCCTCATCGTCGGATGCCGTGCGGTAGGCGCCGTTTGGGTCCTGGACTGGCGGGCGGTGCTGGTGTGCGTCCGTGTTGCCATTGTGTGCCCCTTTGATACCGGATTGCGCGGACCGGGAACGGCGACGCAGCCAGGCCCTGCAAACCCCACAGGCAAACCGGCACAGACAGGCCCGAAGCGGCGACACGGGTGCAGCCGAAGCTTCCGCCACGCGACGGCTGGCGCCGTCGGGATCATAGCGCCAACCGCTTGAGTCGCAACGCGTTGCCGATCACCGAGACGGAGCTGAACGACATCGCCGCGGCGGCGATCATCGGTGAGAGTAGGATGCCGAAGAACGGGTAAAGCACGCCGGCGGCGATCGGGACACCGATGGCGTTGTAGAAAAAGGCGAAGAACAGGTTCTGCTTGATGTTGCGCATGGTCGCGCGACTGAGCTTGCGCGCCTTGACGATTCCTCGCAGGTCGCCCTTGACCAGGGTGACGCCGGCGCTTTCCATGGCCACATCGGTGCCGGTTCCCATGGCAATGCCGACCTGCGCCTGGGCCAGCGCCGGGGCGTCGTTGATGCCATCGCCGGCCATGGCGACAAACCGGCCCTGGTCCTGCAACGCCTTGACCTTCTGCGCCTTTTGTTCGGGCAACACCTCGGCAAAGACATCGTCGATGCCCAGGCCCCCGGCCACCGCACGGGCCGTGGTCTCGCTGTCGCCGGTCAGCATGACGATGCGGATACCGTCGGCCTGCAGTGCCTCGATCGCCTCCTGCGTGGTCGCCTTGACCGGGTCGGCAACCGCAACCAAGCCGGCCACCTGGCCATCGACCGCGAGGAACATGGCCGTCTTGCCTTGTCCGCGCAGAGCTTCGGCGGTTGCGGCGAGTTGCGTGCTGTCCAGGTCCAGCGCGTCCATCAGTGCGCGGTTGCCGAGCGCGACCCTGTGCCCGTCGACGTCTCCGGTGACGCCCTTGCCGGTCACCGCTTCGAAATCCGTATAACGCGACAGCTCGAGTTGGCGGGATCGGGCACCCTCGACGATGGCGGCCGCCAACGGGTGTTCACTGCCGCGTTCCAGCGTGGCGGCCAGTTCTAGGACCTGTTGCTCGTCGAAGTCGCCCGCGGTGATCAGGTCGTGCAGCTTTGGTCGACCCTCGGTCAGGGTCCCGGTCTTATCAACGATCAGGGTGTCGACTTTGCGCAGGGTCTGGATCGCCTCGGCGTCCTTGAACAATACGCCCGTCGACGCGCCCTTGCCGCTGGCGACCATGATCGACATGGGCGTGGCCAAACCCAGTGCGCAGGGGCACGCAATAATCAGCACCGCGACCGCATTGATCAGCGCGTACGACATCGCAGGCGCGGGTCCCCAGACGGACCAGACAACAAAGGCGACCACAGCGCTGATCACCACCGCGGGCACGAAGTAGCCGGCAACGACATCGACCAGGTTCTGGATCGGCGCCCGCGAGCGGCTGGCCTCGGCCACCATCTGCACGATCTGCGACAGCAGCGTTTCGCTGCCGACGCGTTCCGCCTCAATGGTTAGCGATCCGGTGCCGTTAACGGTCGCGCCGATCACCGGGTCGCCCTCGGTCTTCTCCACCGGGATGGGCTCTCCGGTCAGCATCGACTCGTCCACCGAAGACCGGCCTTCGACCACGGTGCCGTCGACCGGCATCTTCTCACCGGGCCGCACGCGCAGCCGGTCGCCGATCTGCACCTGCTCGAGCGGAACGTCTTCCTCGTTACCGTCGGCATCGATTCGCCGGGCCGTTTTTGGCGCCAGCCCCAGCAATGATCTGATCGCGGCGTTGGTGGAACCGCGCGCGCGCAGCTCCATGACCTGGCCGACCAGTACCAGCGTCACGATCACGGCGGCGGCCTCGAAGTACAGGCCGACCTGGCCCGCCTCATCGCGAAACGATGCCGGGAAGATGCCCGGCAGTGCGGTTGCGACGACGCTGTACGCATAGGCCACCGACACGCCCAGGCCGATCAGCGTGAACATGTTCAGGTTCCAGGTCAGCACCGAACGCCAGCCGCGCACGAAGAACGGCCAGCCACTCCAGAGCACCACCGGCGTGGTCAGCGCCAGTTCCAGCCAGGCGCGAAGATCGTGCGCAACGATTGCGTTCATGTCGATGCCTGGTATGTAACCGCCCATGGACAGGAACAGCAGCGGCAGCGAAAACACAACGCCGATCCACAAGCGCCGTGTCATGTCTCGTAGCTCGCTGTCGTCTTCCGGTTCCAGACTGACCGTTTCCGGCTCCAGCCCCATGCCGCAGAGCGGGCAGGATTCGGCTCTGGTCGAGCGGACCTGAGGGTGCATTGGGCAGGTATACACGGTGCCGGCATAGCCCTGCGGCACGGTATCGTACGCTCGGCCATCATCCGGCTGACCGCTATGGCAGTGTTCGTGATCGTGCATGGCCGTTCTCCATTGAAACCTGGATTGTGCGGGACAGGGTTATCGTCGGTCGCTCGCGCGCGTTCTCACGACCGCCGCACTGGCGTCAGAATGCGCCTCTTTCGTGTTTGGATGCAGTGCCTTACCCTTCCACAGGTAGTAGATGACCGGCACCACCAACAGGGTCAACACCGTGACGGTGACCATGCCCCTGACCATGGGCGCGGCGATCCGGCGCATGACTTCCGAGCCGGTGCCCCGATCGAGCATGATCGGCAGCAGGCCGGCGAAGATGACCGAGACGGTCATGATGATGGGCCGCACGCGCAGCAACGCGCCTTGCATCACGGCCTGTTGCAAGTCCGCACGCGTTGGTTCGCGTTGCTGCCGCTCGGCTTGTTCGCGCATCCGGGCCAGCGCCTGGTCGAGATAGACGATCATCAGCACGCCGATTTCCACCGCCACACCGGCCAGCGCGATGAAGCCGGCGCCGGCTGCCACCGACTGGTTGTAGCCGAGCAGGTACAACAGCCAGTAGCCACCGACCAGCGCCAGCGTACCCAGGATGAGCAGTACCGAGACCAGGTTGCGGAAGTTCATGAACAACAGCACGACGATAATGCCGATGGCGGCCGGCACCACCAGTTGGAGCTTGGCCGCGGCGCGCTGCATGTATTCGTACTGACCCGACCAGCCCAGCGAATAGCCTGCCGGCAGCTCGACCTGATCGGCCACGGCCTGTTGGGCGGCCTGCACATAGCCACCGATGTCCTCGCCGGTAACGTCTGGGAAGAAGGCGGTAGGAAAAGAAGGACCGGGAAGCATGGACGCGAGCGGGGTGGGGCAGGGCGTAAGCCAGGAAGATCAGGGCGGTCATCGCGCATCGGTTCGGTCCCGCTTGGCGGGCTGGTCCGCCGAGGACCAGGCCAGCGCGCCCGGTATCCTCCGCGAGATCGTCGCCCATCGCCGCCAACATTACTCAGCATAGTGGTCTCAGGTCGTGGGTCTGGCGTCAATGCTCGGCGAACACCTCCGTGCTTCCGTCATCGCGCAACAGCAGTACCTGATAGGGCTCAGATCGCGGCGAATCCATGCCGGGCGAGCCCTTTGGCATCCCCGGCACGGTCAGGCCGCGCGCCTCGGGGCGTTCCTTGAGCAGGCGTCGGATATCCGCTGCAGGGACGTGTCCCTCGATGACATAGCCGTCGATCTTGGCGGTGTGACAGGATGTCTGCCCAGGCTGTATGCCCGCCATGGATTTGACGATGCGCAGATCGCTAAGATCGGTGGTCTGCACGTCGAAGCCGTCGTCCTCTAGGTGCTCGGTCCATTTGTCGCAGCAGCCACAGGTCGGGGTCTTGTAGACCATGATCTCCGGTCCCTCGGCGAGGGCAGCCGTGCTCAGCAGGAGAAAGCCGGGGACCAGCCCCAGCAAGAGTGCCTTGATGATGTTCATGAGTCGGTGTCTTCATTGGCGGATCGCCCGTCTGGACGACGAGCGTCCGGGTCTGTCATTCGGCGGGCGGCGGTGACAGATCGGGATTGCCCGCCGACAGGCCGTGGTGGAAGTCGATGCTGCTGGTGCCGTCGCTTCGCTTGGCAGTCGGATCAGGCTTTCGCGGCGGCGGAGAAAGGTCCGGATTCCCGGCTAGGCCATGATGCATGTCGAACTGATCCGCCTCGCCGCCGGCCTTGTGCTGGACCGGCGTAGCCACCTGCTGATGCCGTTCGCCCAGATCCGGGTTACCTTCGGACAGGCCCTGATAGACATGCTCGGCGGACGCCGCAGTGGCGAGGAAGGCAAGCGAGATGATCGCGAACTGAAATTTCATCTGGTCTCTCCTGTCGATGAGCGACTCGTTCGGCGCCTTCCCGGCGCTTGCCCCGACGGGGCGTTTTTCAGCATCCTGCTGTTGCGAAACAGTCTCGCCCATGACCTCCAACAGAGGGCTGACAGCGGCATGACAATCCTGTCATGTTGAAACCCGGATCAGACCGTACCTCCAGCTTGGCGCTGCGTGGTGCTGCGGGTCCCGTTGTGGCCGCTTGCTGCTCAGGCACGTGAGCGCCCAACTGCTGACGGGGAGTTCGATGAAAATCCTGATCGTCGAGGATGAGCCAAAGACAGGGGACTATTTGTGCCAAGGACTCCGCGAGGCCGGCTACGTCACCGATCTGGCACGCGACGGCTGGGACGGGCTGCACCTGGCCGCCGACGGTGGACATGACCTGGTGATCCTGGACGTGATGCTGCCGCGCCTGGACGGCTGGCAGGTGCTGGAGGGTTTGCGCCGAACAGCGCCTGACCTGCCAGTGCTGTTTCTGACCGCCCGCGACCAGGTGGAGGACCGTGTGAAGGGCCTGGAGCTGGGCGCCGATGACTACCTGATCAAGCCCTTTGCATTCGCCGAGTTGCTGGCGCGGGTGCGCGTCCTGCTGCGGCGCGGTCGCACGGCGACGGAGCCGACCGTGCTGCGGGTGGCCGACCTGGAGATGGACCTGCTACGCCGGCGCGTCCTGCGCGGTGGACGCCGGATCGACCTGACTGCGAAGGAATACGCGCTGCTGGAGCTCTTCATGCGCCGCTGCGGGGAGGTGTTGCCGCGTGCATTGATCGCCTCCCTGGTGTGGGACATGAACTTCGACAGCGACACCAATGTCGTCGATGTTGCGGTGCGTCGGCTACGCCTGAAGGTCGACGAGGGCTTCGAGCCGCGACTCATTCAGACCGTGCGCGGCATGGGCTATGTGCTGGATATCCCGACGTGAAGGCAGTCTCACTCACCGCCCGACTGAGCCTGCTGTTCGCTCTCTCCACTGCTGGCGTCATCCTCGGTCTCGGTTGGACCTTGGAGCGCGCGGTCGCGGCACATTTCCGCGAGCTCGACCGCCACGAGATCGAGGGCAAGCTTGTGCTGGTGCGCAATCTACTCGCCAAGGCCGACACGCACAGTGCGCGCGCTGCATTGCCCGCGCAGATACAGGAGGCCCTGGTGGGCCACCCAGGCCTGGTGCTGCAGGTGCAAGCCGCGGACGGCTCGATCCGTTTCGCACGCGGTATGGAACAGTATCCCGAAGACCGTCTCCGCGACATCCCGGCTACGGAGCAGTCCGATGCCGAACCGGGTTTGCGGTGGGTGCAATGGCAGGCGGGCGAGCGCAGCTTTCAGGGTCTGATCGCCCATGCGCTGACCGGCGTGACGGGCTTGCCGCCAGTTACCGTCACCATCGGCTTGGATACCAGCCAGCACGAACGCTTCATGATCGAATTCCGACGCATATTGGTGCTCACAATGGCACTGGCGGCGACAGCAGCAGCCGTGCTCGGCTGGGGCGCCGCTCGCACTGGGCTGCGTCCGTTGCGACGCGTCACCAGCCTCGCTGCCGGCCTCGACACCAGCCAGCTCGGCGCACGTCTCCCCGAGGTGCCGGTACCGGCGGAGATCAAGCATCTGGTGGTTGCCTTCAATAGCATGCTGGCACGGCTGGAAGACGGCTTTCGGCGCCTCACCGAGTTCTCCGCGGACATTGCGCATGAGCTGCGCACGCCGATCTCCAATCTCACCATCCAGACCCAGGTCGCGCTCAGCGCGGCACGCGACGCCGATGCCTATCGCGAGGTCCTGTACTCAAGCCTCGAAGAGTACGAGCGCCTTGCGCGGATGATGGGCGACATGCTGTACCTCGCCCAGGCGGACAATGGCCTGTTGCGCCCTGCCATGGACAGCGTCGACCTGGCAGATCAGGTGCAGGATTTGTTCGACTACTTCGATGCCTGGGCCGAGGAGCGCGGTGTGACGCTGAGGCTGAACGGCAGCGCCCGCGTGCGTGGCGACCCTCTGATGTTGCGCCGGGCGCTGAGCAATCTGCTGAGCAACGCCATCCGCCATACGCACGCCGGGCAGCAGGTGCGAGTCAATCTGGAGGACGATGGTCGGGAAACGCGGATCACCATCGGGAATCCGGGGCCGGCCATTCCGCCCGATCAGCTGCCACGCTTGTTCGAGCGCTTCTACCGTGCCGACCCGGCTCGCCAGCGCCAAGCGGCCGGGTCGGCGACAGGTGCAGCAGGGACAGGACTGGGGCTCGCCATCGTCAAATCCATCGTCGCGGCGCACGGCGGCGGCATCGCGGTCACCTCAGGAAGGGGTTGGAACCACTTCGTCGTGACCTTGCCCTGTGGGCGCAACGCAGGTGGCGGATCTTCTGTTCGTGCGGAAGGTTGCTGATGGAGAAGGACCCGCAGATTCTGGCCCGATTCGTAGAGTTCATCGAGCCGACAACATGCCGGTCATTGTGCGCTCGGTTGTGCCGACGAGGAGGAAGCTTCGCAGCAAGCGGTGACAGCTCCTGGTGGCCTAGGGTCTGTTGACGCTTAGCAGGGGCGTCGCGGTAACCTCCTGATTGTTATGCCGTCCTCTATCCAGACCGCTTGGAACGCCGCAACGCAACACTCCGCAAAGCAATGGCTTAGGGCTAAATGTCAACAGACCCGAGCAATGGTTCAATGACCAGATGGCCGGTGGTGTCGGCGTTAAGCTCACCAAGGCCAACCATGTTTTCCTCCTCGACTGCTCGTGAGATCCTGCGGTGGAGGACCAGGCCGGCGACCAGGTCTTCCATATGGGCCAAGAGTGAGGACTCGATCACGTACAGGTCGATTTGGGCGAACTTCATGGTCGGTGACCCTAGCCGATGACCGCAGGGGGACAACCCGCACCGGACCGGGAGCGCCGATTCGCTCTGTAACGTTGCTTTCTATGGCAGCAAACAGTAATTCGCCGGCTCACTGTTCGCGTATCGAGTCCCTGGGTCGGTTGGATTGCCTTTGGTGATTGGCTCTGTAAATCAGCTGGCCAAACTGCTGCCCCACGCCGCGATGCGAAGGGACGGGATCGGCGACCGGGCTATGACCGGCTCTACGACGCCATGGTACGGCGGCAGATCGATCTGGTGATGGCTTCGTCCGTCGATCGACTGGGGCAGTCGCTGGAACAGCTCGTGGCGCTGCTTTCGGATCTGCAGCTCACGGGCGTCGATCTGTACCTGCATCACAGGGTATCGACACCACGACGGCAACGGGCAGGCCATGTTCATGTTCCAGATGTGTGGCGTGTTCGCCGAGTTCGAACGGGCGATAATTCGTGAGCGGGTTCGCGCTGGCCTCAAACGCGCGGGCACAGGGCAAAACCCTCGGCAGGCCTCGGACGCACGAGATCATCGAGGAACGTATCCGAGCAGCGCGCCTGCAAGGCAAGGGCATCTAGAAGATCGCTACTGGGCTGGGCATCGGCGTCAGCACCGTGCAGCGCGTCGTGCATCGGCCCTGAGCTTGCTCCCGTTGAGAGCGTGGTCCCATTGATGTCTTGATGTGTCGGAGAACCCGTCATCGGCCCGATGATCACCATGAACGATTGCTGTTCATCATCCCAGTGCGAAGCGGTGCAGCCCAAGAAGCACCGCTGCCCCGTCAATGGCCAAGAGTGCGCCGAGGTATCGGTGCGCACGATCATTCATCACATCAAGCTGCCTTGGCTCTGGAGCGACAAGCGCCGCCGTTATTTTTTCTGTAATGACCCGGCGTGCGACGTCGTGTATCTTGGAGACGACCATTCGCTGGTGCGCATGACGCAGTTGCGCACGGGAATCGACATCAAGGACAGTTCCGACGAAGCGATGCTCTGCTACTGCTTCGGGATCAAGAAATCCGACGCCATCGCGGATCCGGGCATCAAGGCCTTTGTTATCGCGCAGACGAGGAAAGGGCTTTGTTCGTGTGACACCAGCAACCCATCGGGACGTTGCTGTCTCAAGGACTTTCCTCGCATTATCGAAACCGACTGATGGCCGGCTGCGGCGCATCATCTTGAACTGGTTGGCCTGCGAACGTTAAATGCTGCGGCGTGTACTGACAATCTTCGTTGTCCTTTCGATGCTCGGGTATGGCACCACCCTGGCATTCGATACGCACGCGTTCGACTTCTCCGACCAGACGGAAATCGGCGCCCACGACCATTCGCAGACCGCGCTCGACGAGGCCGGCTGCGATCATTCTTGCCACGCCTCCGCGCATCTGGTGGGGCTGGCGCCTTCCCTTCCGAAACTTCCTGCTCCGCGAACGGACAGCTTCTGTCCCGACTCGGACTGTCTGCTCGCAAGCGCCTTCTCCGCCCCGCCGCTGAGACCCCCGCGCCCCTGAACGGCTGATCGCTTGGTTGCCGCGTCCGCCACGCGGCCAGTCTGTTCCTTTAGGTCGGGAGAGCCTCCGTATGTTGACTCCTCGCACAGTCGAAGGAGCGCGATGCATGAGCGCGTTCTTTGCACCTCTTGTCGCTTTCGTGACGCTTCAGGCGCCGCTGTCGGTCGCCGCGGACAGCCACGCACCGTCATCTGCTGCCGAAAAACACGATTATCCAATCCACGACGACCACGCCTCCGCCCCTGGTACACATGGGGATCACGAAGCGCATGATGGCCACGACACGGCCATCGGCGTTCCCGCTGGGGACTCGGATCATGACGATCATGCGCACGATGGCGATGCGAGCCACGAAGAAGATCCTCATCCAGAGGCGCAGGGAGAGGACCACGACGAGCACGGCCATGACGACCATGGTCACGAAGAGAGCACCGAGGTGCACCTCTCCGCGGAGCAGCGCCGGACCCTGAACCTGGAGATCATGGCGCTGGAGCTACGCGCCCTCGGAACCAGCTTCCGCGTGCCCGGCGAGGTTCGACTCAACGCCTACGCCACGGCCCAGGTAACGCCCCGGATCGATGCCCAGGTGCTCGCGCGCCACGCCCAACTCGGCGACCAGGTCGAACGGGGGGAAGCGCTCGTGACCCTCTCGAGCGTCGACCTGGCCGAGGCCCAGCGCGATCTGGTTGTGGCCGAGCGCGAGTGGCAGCGACTGACCAAGCTCAAGGATCAGTTCGTCTCGGACACCGAGTACCTGGCGGCGAGCGGCGCGCGCCAGAAGGCGCGGTCCAACGTGCTCGCCTACGGCATGACGCCGGACCAGGTCGAAACGCTGGTCGCCGCCTCCGAGAAGGCCGACGGGACCTTCAAGCTCCTTGCACCGCAACAGGGCACCGTGGTGCGGGACGACTTCGTCCTCGGCGAGCTCGTGGAGGCCGGCCGGGTCCTGTTCGCGATCACCGACGAGTCGGTGCGCTGGGTCGAGGCGCGGATGCCGCCGGAGGAGGCGGCCGAGGTCTCGGTCGGCGATCAGGCACGCGTCGCTTACCGGGACGCCTTCTTCCTCCAGTCGGAGCTGGCCAAGGGCGGCTTCGACCTGCACAACCACTGAGGGCGCCGGAATGGATACTGGCATGCTCGATCGAATCGTCGAAGCAGCGGTGCGCAACCGCCTGCTGGTCGGGGCGCTCTGGCTGGTGCCCAGGCTCGGCACCGAGTTCGTGCCGGAGCTCGAGGAAGGGACCATCAACATCCGCGTAACCCTGGCGCCCTCTTCGAGCTTAAACACCGCCCTGGTCGTGGCGGCAAAGCTGGAGCCGATTCTGATGGCCTTTCCCGAGTTGACCTCCACCTCCAGCCGGATTGGGCGCGCGGAGATCGGCGGTGACCCCGAGCCGGTTTCCAACATCGAGATCTACGTCGGGCTCCTTCCGCAGGCCGAGGGGAGCACGGCCGGCACCCGTGCCGAACTGCAGGAGCGCATGGAACAGGCCATGTCCGCACACCCTGGGCTCTTGTTCTCCTCCTCCCAGCCGATCGCCACACGGGTCGACGAGCTGCTCTCGGGGGTCAAGGCCCAGCTCGCCATCAAGCTCTTCGGCACTGACCTCGATGGGCTCGCCGAATACGGCAAGGCCATCGAGACCCTGGTCAAGGAGGTACCGGGTACCCGTGACGTGGCGCTGGAGCCCATCGCGGGCGAGTCGCAGCTCGTGGTCCGGCCGGACCGGGACCGGATGGCGCGGTTCGGTATCCCGGTGGCCCAGGTCATGGCCCTGGTGGAGGATGCCATCGGCGGCACCGAAGCGGGGCAGGTCATCCGCGGCAACGAGCGCTACGACATCCTGGTTCGGCTCGCGCCCCATCACCGCAGTAGCGTCGAGGAGATCGACCTGCCCGCCGGCTACGGCGTCGTCTTCGGCGGCCAGTTCGAAAACCAGCATCGTGCCCAGCAGCGGCTCATGATCGTGGTGCCCTTATCGCTTGGGCTGATCTTTCTGCTGCTCTACTTCGCCTTCCACTCCGTCGGGCAGGCGCTGCTCATCATGCTCAACGTGCCGCTGGCGCTGATCGGAGGCGTGTTGGCCCTCTACTTCTCCGGGCTCTACCTCTCGGTGCTGGGTTCCATCGGATTCATCGCGGTGTTCGGCATCGCGGTCCTGAACGGTGTGGTCATGGTCAATGCGATCAACCAGAACCTGCAGGGAGGAATGGCTGCACGCGAGGCCCTGCTCGAAGGGACGCATTCGCGCTTGCGTCCGGTGCTGATGACGGCGATGACCACGGTGCTCGGACTCGCGCCGCTGCTCTACGCCACCGGCGTCGGCTCCGAGGTGCAGCGCCCCCTGGCGGCTGTGGTCGTCGGTGGGCTGGCGTCAGCGACCTTCCTGACCCTGTTCGTGGTACCCGCGATGTACGACCTTTTCTCCCGTCGAGCCGACTTGGAAGTCGGTGTTTCTCCCACCAACCAACCGCGAGGATGAATCGATGAACATCGAGCGACAGACCCTCAATCCAAGTACTTGTCAGCCAGCTCGCGGCAAGATCGCAAGGTCGCTGTGCCTCACGGCGGTGCTCGCCGTGGTCGCAACGGGCTGCGCAAGCATCCGTCTCGATCCGCTGGTCCCCGATGCCGTCGAGATCGAGCGTGTGGACTCTCCCAAGGCGCACATCACGACGGTTCAGGTTCGCGATCGGGACGGCCGGCTGAAAGTCAATGGGCGCCTCCAGAAGCGCCATAGGGGGAGTGGGTTCATCCCGGGACATCTGCACATTGAGGCGGTCGGTGAAGATGGGGGCACGCTTGCGCAGGTCACCACCGGATACCGCCGAATTAACCGCAAGTCGCAAACATCCACATTCACCGAGGTCTTGGACATACGCCCCGCGCAAGTCGCAACGGTCCGCGTCATCCACCATCGGCGCAATGACGACGAGAACGCGACGATCGAACGCCCGCGGCCGAGTACAAGTCGTGGAGTCCGCGATTCGACGGACCTTGCCTGACCGCAGGAATGGCCCGCCGCCTGCGCGCAGGCGCCTCCGGGACCTGTTCGGGTGAGATCTACTCCCGCGATCAGCGCTGAGAGCCGCGGCTCGTGCGCTGCCGGCGACCCGCGTCGCACGCCTCTCCGACGACTATCCGTTTCGCAACCGGGTGAATGCTCCAGCCGCTCATCGGAGGCTGCACTTGAGCCCGACTGCGTGCTTCTCGGAAACGCTCGCGGCGCCGGCTGGGGTCCCGCGGCTGCGACTGATTTACCACGAAGCCGACGATCAAACGCCGGTCCCTAGCCAATGCTGACAGCAAGGACCGCCCAGGCGCGAGCAGCGCTAAGAAACCGGAGATGAACGATGCGCTTCTCTGACAGACTCGGACCCTTATTGGTCTTGCTCGCTTTCCCCATCGGCAGCCTGTGCGCGCAGGCACCGAACGATGCCGCTTCGGCGCCGATCGCTCTCGCCGACGCCTTACAGCGGGCCATTGCCGCGGAGCCGCGTCTGCAGCTCAACGCGACACGGGCCGAGGCCGCTGTAGGGAGGGTCGAACAGGCCGGTCTGCGGCCGAACCCGGTCATCGGAGTGGAGGCGGAGAAATTCCTCGGGAGCGGCCCGCTGAGCGGTGTCCAGGGCTTGGAGGTCACCATCGGGATCAGCCAGGTCATCGAGACCGCCGGCAAACGGGCCCGGCGCACGGCCCTGGCCCGAGCAGAGCGGACGCTGGTCGATTGGGACCGAGAGGCCATCCTGGCCGAGCTCCATGCATCGGTGCGCTCGGCGTTCGTCGATGTACTACTCGCGCAACAATTGCGTCAGCTGCGGGAGGAGCAACTGTCGCTGGCCGAGCGCAGCGCGGCAGAGACATCGCGGTTGGTGGAAGCAGCACGCTCCCCGGAGGTCGGGCGTACACGCGCCCAATTGGCGGTCCGCCAACAGGCCTTCGCCGTGCAGCAGGCCAAGCGGAGCTTGGCGACGGCCAAGTCGGCACTCGCTAGCTTCTGGGGCGGAACCGGGGATGCCGGGTTCCGCGTGGTCGGAAGCATCCGCCTCGACCCAAGGTTGCCGAGCTTTGACCAGCTGGCCGCTCAGCTCGCCGATACCGCCGCCCTTGCGCGCTATTCGGTGCAGGAGCGCGCGCGTGAAGCGGCCCTCGATCTCGAGATGGCCCGGGCCAAGCCGGACGTCGAGGTGTTCGCCGGTACCCGCTACTTCAACGAGCGCGATGGCGATGTCGCCTTTCTGGTCGGGGTCGAGGTGCCCTGGACCTTGTTCGACCTCAATCAGGGCAACATCCGCACCGCACGCGCGGAGCTCAAGGCGGTGTCGGAGGAGCGCGAGGCGATGCGCCGTGAGCGGGCGATCGAGCTCAATCGGGCCTATCAACAGGCCCAGAGCGCACAGGCGGAGGCGCGTGAGATCCAGTCCCAGCTCCTGCCAGCCGCCGAGGCGACGCTGCGCGCGACCGAGGAGGGCTACCAGCGGGGTCAGTTCAATCAGCTGGCGGTCTTGGAGAGCCGGGGCGCGCTGTTCCGAGTGCGCGAGGCCGATCTGGAAGCCTTGCGGCGGTATAGCACCGCTCAGGCAGACATCGAAGCCCTGACCCGCCCCGCGACACTGCCATCTCAAGCCAACGGAGCTGTATCACGCCATGAATAGCATCGCCGACACTGTGACGAAAACCGCTCGAGCCAGATCCTGGCTGGCGGCACTGCTCGCCATCGGTCTGACGACCGCCGTCTACGGCGAAGACCCGGATCAAGCGGACCAGG
>JBATTL010000181.1:0-8367 GCA_049670525.1 Thiohalocapsa sp.
GGACAGGGTATCGCCCCTCCGGATCAGCGTCCGGAAGATCGATTTTCCACACACTCAACACGCTTCTGACGACATCATGTCAATGACTAGACCGCGCATCGCCTTCATTGGCGGCGGCAATATGGCCCACAGCCTCATCGCCGGCCTTGTCGCCGACGGACACGAGGCTTCGCTCCTGACGGTCAGCGACCCGCTGGCGGAAAGACGAGATCAGCTCGCGGCAGGCTTCGGCATCAATGTGACGCCGGACAACGGCTCGGCGGTCGCCGCGGCCGACGTGATCGTGCTTTGTGTCAAACCACAATCGGCCCCGTCGGTCTGTCGCGCGCTCGCGAGCTCTTTGCCTGAACCCACACCTTTGGTGATCTCGATCATGGCTGGTGTCGCTGAAGCGAGTATCGCCGACTGGCTTGGGCGCCCCGTGCCACTGGTTCGCGCGATGCCCAACACGCCTGTCATGGTTCAGTCAGGTGCCATCGGTCTGCACGCGACCGAGTTGGCCACGTCCGAGCAGCGCAATCTGGCCGAGGAGATCATGCGCGCCGGTGGACTCACACGCTGGGTCCAGGACGAGGCCGCGCTGGATGTCGTAACGGCGGTATCCGGCAGTGGCCCCGCGTACTTTCTCTTGTTCATGGAAGCACTGGAAAACGCGGCAATCGAGCAGGGTCTCGACGCCGACGCGGCGCGCCTGCTCAGTATTCAAACCGCCCTCGGGGCGGCGCGTATGGCGGTGGAGAGCGACGAATCGCCACATCAACTGCGCCAACGCGTTACCTCACCAGGCGGTACCACCGAGCAGGCCCTGCGTGTCTTCGAAGACGGCGGGTTCGAACCCTTGGTGCGTAGAGCCGTCGCCGCTGCCAGACAACGTGCGGCGGAATTGTCACAGCTGCTCGGAGAAAACCAATGACCGAGGCGTACTTCACCAACCCACTGATTTTTTTGGTTAAGACCCTGTTCGGCCTCTATATTGCGCTGGTCGTGATCCGATTCCTGCTGCAGTGGGCGCGGGCGGACTTCTACAACCCCATCTCGCAATTCGTGGTCAAGGTCACAACACCGGTGTTGCGCCCATTGCGCAAGATCATTCCTGGCTACGGAGGTATGGACCTGTCGGCCTTGGTGCTGGCCTGGTTGTTGAAGGCGGTGGAGCTCGCCGTGCTGTCCCTGCTACTGGGGCTCGACCGTAACCCGCTCGCCGCGTTGGCATGGGCCATTCCGGCGCTACTGGGGCTGGTGATCAGCATCTTCCTGTTCGCGATCCTGATTCGCGTGATTTTGAGCTGGGTGAATCCCGACCCGTACAACCCCGCCGTCGCACTTCTGACCCGTCTGACCGACCCGATTATGGGGCCCGCACAACGCCTGATCCCACCAATGGGCGGTATCGATCTCTCACCGATGTTGGTCATGATCGGTCTCGTACTGCTTGAGATGCTGCTGCTGCCCCCGCTGCAGTTTTTGTCCGGCAGCCCATTCTGAAACGGCAGTCAGCGGTCCAGCGCCACCCCATCAGGCCAACACCGGACACACATGCCATGCCCCCTGTAACGAGAGACGCGGGGTCCATTCGCTACAACGCGAACAGCTGCCACAAACCGTAAAGGCCGAAGCCGATCACCAGCACGCCGGCGACTTGGCGCAACCAGCGCCGCTCGGCATAACGCGCGGCGGCCCCTGCTAACAGACCGATCCCGAGCAGGTTGGGCAGAGTGCCCAGGCCAAAGGCGAACATGGTTGCGGCCCCCACGAACGCACCGCCGGTACCAAGTGCCAGTATGAGTACGCTATAGACCAGACCGCAGGGAAGCCAGGCCCAGATCAAGCCGATCCCCAACGCCCGCCACCAGGTATCGATGGGCAGCAGCCGTCGACCGAAGGGCTCCAGACGCCGCCACACCAGGCCACCGGCCTGCTCAAGCCTCGTCAAACCGCGCCACCAGCCCCCCAGATAGAGCCCGAGGGCGACCATGAACAAGGCCGCCAGGGCGTAGAGAACACGCTGAGCCCAGTGCAGCGTCGAAGACTGCAGCAACAAGGCGCCGAGACCGCCCATAAACGCGCCCGCTATTGTATACCCGGCGATGCGGCCAAGATTGTAGGCAAGCTGGAATGGGATCTGTCCCACAACGCTGCGGCGGCGCTCCGGCGCCAGTCCCATGGTCAGTGTCGTGACGATACCTCCGCACATGCCGACGCAGTGGACACCGCCGAGAAGCCCGACGAGACAGGCGGTCAGCATCGTCGTCGTCATCCCGGGCAACCCAAGTCAAGAATCAGGGATGCCGGAAAGCAACGGGGACTTGATACGGACGGCGATTTCATCAATACGTTGGGACATCGCAAACGTACTTGGGGCAGCCCATCATTTGTCATCGGATGCGCACGACGCTTTGGAGTGAGCCGGCGGCGCGCTCCGGTGGGACGCGCTGAAATGCTCAGAGGTTCCCGTAAAAATCTAAGTCGTCGCTATCTCCCTCGGGACGCAACGACGGTTTCACCGGACAGCGTATCATTGCGGCATCCGAATGATGGTTTCCGATTAAGAGTAACGATGCAGGACTACAAACAGGAGTTCCTCAAATTCGCAATCGATACCGGCGTATTGCGATTCGGGCAGTTCCAGCTCAAATCCGGCCGGGAAAGCCCCTATTTTTTCAACGCGGGCCTGTTCAATCGCGGCGCCAGCCTGGCTCGTCTGGGTCGCTTTTACGCCGAGGCATTGGTGAGATCGACGCTATCGCCCGACATGCTATTCGGGCCCGCCTATAAGGGGATTCCCCTAGCCGCGAGTACAACGATCGCGTTGGCGGATCATCATCGGTTGGATCTGCCCTACGCCTTCAACCGCAAGGAGGCCAAGGACCACGGTGATGGTGGCAGCATCGTCGGTGCTGCGCTGGAAGGCCGCGTTCTGATCATCGATGATGTGATTACCGCCGGCACCTCCGTGCGGGAATCCATGGCATTGATCGAGGACGCCGGTGCCACTGCCTGCGGTGTGCTGATCGCGCTGGACCGCTGCGAGCGCGGAACAGGAACGGGCTCCGCCATCGACGAAATCCGCGAGCAATTCGGTCTCCGAACGGTCAGCATCGCCACGCTGCATGACTTGATCGCCCACGTCGGCGGGGAAAATGCCGGGAGCGGCTTCGGCCCAGCCTTGGAGTCGTACCGTGACCGCTACGGCGTGACAGCCAAGGGCTAGCGTCTCGCTCCGGTCCGTTGCCCGCGGCGCCGGAGCGCCCATGCATTTCTCGTAATCATGGCCGAAGTCGCAGTTCTCAAGCACGCCTTGGACTAGATTTGGCAGCGTAGGGAAACAGCCGCCCCACAGCGTCCCCCGGTGAGGCACAATTCCCTGACATGCTCAGTTGCGTGAAATCACTGATAATCAGGTTACTGAATGACGTCGCTCGCGTTGCGCAAGCCCGGGCGCAGATGTGGATCGTCAGGACGCAGTTTACTTCAAGTATTTTCGTCGGTAATGCCAGCGATGATGGGTGATCCGTGGCGTGGGGGACGGGCGGAGCCACCCCTGGCGTTCGGAATCGGCCGTTGACGAGTGACTACAACGACAATGCGCACATCAAAGATGCTGACCCATTTGACGCCACTCGGTGCGCTAGTCCTGTTGGTCGTCCCTCTCGTTCCGCTTGGGGCCGACGTGACGCACGCGCAAGGTCCTCAGCTTTATCGATGGGTCGACGATCAGGGAAACGTAAACTACACAGACAAGATCCCACCGAGTCAGGCCGAGAAGGGACATACGCGCCTCAGCCAAGACGGCATGCGGGTGCAGACCGTGCCACCGGCGAAGACCCTAGATGAAATCCAGCGCGAACGCGAATTGGAACGTTTGCGGGCGGAGCAGCAGCGGCTCATGGAGCAGCAAAAGGCCGATGATCGGGTGCTACTCCGTACATTCCGGTCCGTCGACGACCTGATCATGGTCCGCGACGGTAAGATCTCGGCCATTGACGTCATGATTCAGGTCACAAAGAGCAACATCCGGCGGCAACAGGATTGGCTGACACAGCTTCGCGCGGAGGCCGCGGAACTGGAGCGGGCTGGCGAACCGGTGCCCGATCAGCTCAAGGCCCGCGTCGCCGGCACCGAGCGGTCGTTGAACCAGGCACTTGCCGCGATACTCGACCGAGAACAGCAAAAACAGAAGATCCGCGAGAGCTTTGCACGCGACCTGACGCGCTTGCGTCAGTTGAAGGACGTGCCGGAGGAAGCCGATGTGCTGGGGAAGGAGCGTCAGCTCTCGACCTTGGAAAACCTGATCGAATGCGAGGACGAACGCACATGCGAGCAACTGTGGAAGCGTGCACTCGACTATCTGACCAAGCATGCGACGCTACCCGTTGAGGGCGTTTACGCGGACTTGGCGATGACCGAGGCCCCGACATCGCGAGACGATATTGCATTGACCCTGAGCCGCATCCGTCACAAGCGCCGCGGCGGCGCCGTAATCTTCCTCGACCTCCAATGTCGCAACTACAGCTCCAGCGCGGACGCCTGCCGCACTGAGCCTCGCCTCGCCGTGTTGAACGGCTTTCGCCCCGCACTCGAGACCGCCGGCGTCTCGGCCGACCGTTGAGCCAATCGGCGCGCCTCACGCCTGCACGCAAACCCAATGGCATCATTGAATAAGCAGCGGCGGGCCATCCTTGCCCCGCACCGGAAAAGCGATAATTCAGCGTTTCACTAACGGCGCCCGATCTTGGTGCCGATGCCTTCATCCGTGAATAGATCCAGCAAGACCGCGTGTTCGACGCGACCATCGAGAATATGCGCGGCGGCAACGCCAGCCTGCACCGCCTCGAGCGCGCATCGAACCTTCGGCAGCATGCCGCCGTGGATGATCCCGCTCTTGACCATCGAATCGACGTGCGCCGCGTCCAGCTCGCGGATCAACGTACCCTCCGCGTCCATCAGGCCTGGTGTGTTGGTCAGCAGAATCAGCTTTTCCGCACAAAGCACCTCAGCCACCTTGCCGGCGACCAGGTCGGCGTTGATGTTATATGAGAAGCCATCTTCACCGACGCCGATTGGCGCAATGACAGGAATGAAGTTGCCGCCCACGAGCATGTTCACGACGCCCGCGTCAATACTCTCCACCTCGCCCACATGACCGAGATCGATAATCTCGGGCGCGG
The DNA here is from genome assembly GCA_049670525.1 of Thiohalocapsa sp. Taxonomy (GTDB): domain Bacteria; phylum Pseudomonadota; class Gammaproteobacteria; order Chromatiales; family Chromatiaceae; genus Thiohalocapsa. The sequence goes on from JBATTL010000181.1 coordinate 5,169, forward strand.
AAAGCTCTGGCGCATCGCGCCTTAGCACCATTTTGCGGGCGTGAATCAGATCGCCGTCCTTACCCGTAAGCCCGACGGCGGAACCACCCTGCCGATTGATCAGGTTGACGATTTCCTTATTCACCAGGCCGCCCAGCACCATCTCCACCACATCCATGGTCTCGCTGTCGGTCACCCGCATCCCGTCCACGAACTCGCTGGCCTTGCCGAGACGGTCCAGCAGCGCGCCAATCTGCGGCCCGCCGCCATGAACCACGACAGGATTCAGCCCGACCAACTTCATCATGACGACGTCACGGGCGAAACTGTCTTTTAGACGCTGTTCCACCATCGCGTTGCCACCGTACTTGATGACCATGGTCTTGCCCGAAAAGCGGCGAATGTATGGCAGCGCCTCGATCAGGACACGGGCAATGTTGCGTGCGCGTTCAGCGGGCAAAGACATCGGGAGTACCTCATCAGAGATGCGCCGGCGGCCTGATCCACTGGCGCCAAGTTCAGACTATGAGTCAGAAGGGAAGCTCGAGGTTCGGCGCGGCCGCAGCGATCATGCCTCGGAACAGTTCCTTGATCTTCTCAAGCGCTGGCTGATCGTCGGCCTGAAAGCGAAACACCAACCCCGGTTGCGTGTTGGACGCTCGAACAAGTCCCCAGCCGTGATCGAACTCCGCGCGCAAACCGTCGATGGTATTGACCTGGACACCGTCGAGTTTGTGCGCCATTCCGAGCACCGCCGTCATCACCTTCCGAGCCTCCGCGGGTGGCGAGGGAACGAACAGCTCCGGCGTGCCGATTGCGGAGGGCATTTCGGCGAAAATCTCGGCGCTCGAGCGTGGGTCCAGCGCCAGCACCTCCAGCAGTCGGGCGCCGGCATAGAGGGCGTCATCGAAGCCATTCCAACGATCACTGAAGACGATATGGCCAGTCAATTCGCCACCCAGGGGCGCGGCAAGTTCACGCATCTTCTCCTTGATAAAGCTATGACCGGAGCGCCACATCACTGGGCGGCCACCAAAACGCACGATCTCGCTGCCCAAGTGATGCGTACACTTGACGTCGTAGACGATATCGCTGCCAGGCAGCCGGGCTAGGACGTCAATTGCCAACAACATCAGCACCCGATCAACGGCGATGAAACGCCCTGCGGAGTCGACAACGCCGAGGCGGTCACCATCCGCGTCGAAGGCCAGCCCCAAGGCGGCCTCCGCGCCAACTACGGCACTACCCAGCGCATCGAGATTCTCTGGCTTTGACGGATCCGGCATGCGTGCGTCGGCCAATCCGGGATCCAAGTCACAATCGAGTTCGAGTACCTCGCAGTCCAGCTCACGGAACAAACGGGCGGCTATGACCGATGCGGCGGCATGGCCGCAGTCAATCACGATCTTCAGCGGACGAGCGATCGCGACGTCGGTCTTGATCGCGTCGACATAGTCGTCGAATACCGACTGTTGAACGTAGGTCCCCGAACCGCTCGTGAAATCGCCCCTCAGCATGCGCTCGCGCAACGTCAGGATCTGATCGCCCGTCGCGGACTGTCCAGACAGCACGACCTTGAGGCCGTTGTACTCGGCCGGGTTGTGACTGGCCGTCACCATCGCCGCGGAGCAGCCATCGCGACTATGCGCCGCGTAATACAAAACCGGAGTCGGTGCGATCCCGAGATCGACAACATCACATCCGGTATAACGCAACCCTTCCACCAGGGCCGACGACAACGACTCTCCGGACGGGCGCTGATCACGCCCGACGATACAGACGCGGCCACCTTGTGCACGGATCTCGCTGCCCAGCGCCATTCCAAGCGAACCCATGAGGTCAGCAGTAATCTCCGAGCCGACCAAGCCGCGGATGTCATAGGCCCGGAAGATACGGGCCGGCACGAAGCGGGCTCCGGACCACACTTCTATCGGTCCCTGAGGCACTGGATCCTGATGACCAGGACCCGTCGCCGCGGCGACCTGAATGGCTGTCGCCGCCAGCTTGGGTGTCGCCCCCATCTGCTTGGAGGATGACACTTCGTCGATACCGGAATCGGTCCCGGTATCCAAGCCCAGAGTCATGTCGTTTCCGCGTGCCAGCGGATCGGCCAGCGCGGCTGACTTCGGCTCCCCATAACATTGTAGGGCGCGGGCCGGTGTCAGATCGCGGAGTATTCCCTGTAGGGTCTCCTGAACGGGCTTGAATTCGGCGATGCGATTCGGTTTCGTTCGCAACGGACGCCGATTTGCCGCATCTTCGGCCAGGGCAACAAGACCCGCGAGACCCATCTCGACCCGGCGAAGCAGATGGCGATACGACAACCAGAGAAGCAATGCCAGCGACAGCAGAGCAGAAGCTGTGATGATGCCAAACCACGGCATCAATGCGCCGGGAAACAAGCCGCGCGGCTCGCCCCAAGCCTGTAGTAGGAGGCGTGTTCCATCGACCGGTATTTCGATCGCTGGAGCGCCTCCCGGAGGATCTTCGCCGTTGCGCGCATTGATGACGACGAAGCGTTGATCGGCCGCTTGGCGAAAATGGAAGTGCGCCGTCTGCGGGCTCAAATCCCCGGCGGATGGCAGCAGCGATAGCGGCAGCAATAGATGGACCACACCCAGCGGGCGTTCTCCGCTGGCGTCCATGATCGGTCCCGCAATGGCCAAGTGCTCGTCATCCTGGTTCACACGGTGCGCTTCCAAGGCGGCAATCTCGCCGGTCTCCTTGACCTGGCGCGCCATGTCGACGCCGGCGTAGCTCAGACGGCTTCCCGCGGCGCCACCAGGCTCGATATCCTCGGCGGTCAGTAGCCTGACACCGATCACACCCGGCACCATTAGCGCCAGTTCCGTCTCCCGCGTGCGCAGCGCGTCGCCGCCAGCTTCCTCCAATGCGGCCCGCAGTCCGTCATCATCGCGCCAACGCTTCAGTTGACTCCGAACCGCGCCCGTACGACCGCTCAACTCATTGGCCAGGATTTGGGAAAAGACCAACAGGTGGCGCTTTACCATTTCCTGTTCGTTCACCGCGACCAGAAAGGCGACGCTTGATAGGATCGCCAACAGGATCACGGCAACGCCGGCGTACGCAATCCACCAGGACAGGGCGAGACTCGCCGCCCCGGCACCGCTCCCAGGCGAAGCGACCGCGTCGCGTCGCGAGCTGACTGCGGTAACTCGGCGATTCATCGGTGTTGGCCCAACGGGATGGTCGTGGAAGC
>JBATTL010000182.1:0-19338 GCA_049670525.1 Thiohalocapsa sp.
GAGCAAGGGTGGGTCTAGGCCGTTGTCGCCGAACCACGCGTGGCACCGGTTGACCAGGTCGATGATCTCATCGCTGTCCAATGCCAGATGCTCCGCCACGCGACGGGACAGCGTGAGCCCATGCAAACGATGATACAGCCCGCCGAAGCGCTCGATTCGGTGCAGCCAACCATGCCCTGCCAGGGGGTAGCCAGCGTTCTGCAAAGCCTTGAGTTCACGCACCTGGTCCCGGCTCCAGCCGGAGCCCGGCACGACAAGTAATGTGACCGGATTCGTGGAAGTGCGAGCGAGTAGGGTCAGCGCGCGCCGCACCGCTGGCATGGTCGACGGCATAAGATCGTGAATGGACACCAGGCTGGTCGTTGTCGGCGACGCCTCAGTGCAGGATCTCATTCAAGCCCCGTTTGTCGCCGTTTGCGAGCAGCCCGATCCAGTGGCGCAGGGTGCGATCATTGATTGCTCTCGCGGCGTCGCGGGCGATGCCGGCCTTGCGTTCGAGGATCGCACGATCCAGCGCTCGCACGCGCATCAGCGCCTTTGACAAGGTCTCGCCGTCACCCATTTGGAACAGCCCACGCTTGAGTGAATCCCAACTCAGGATGCCGCATTGAGCGGAGACCACCACCAATCGCTGCCTGGCCATCGCTTCGAGCGCGATGGTGCCGAAGGACTCCACGGTGGACGGCAGCACCAGCGCGTCGATGCTGTCGATCAGCGGGAGAATTTGAGCGCGCTTGACCCAACCGACGTAAACCAGATTCGGCAGATGCTTGGCCTCTTCCTTCAGCCATTCGCGCAGTGGGCCATCACCCGCGACCAGAAACTGGACCTCCGGCAGCGTCTTTGCCGCCTCGATCACCGCGCCCAGGTTCTTCTCTGGAGCGAGTCTGCCGGCGAACAGGACCCGCTCTATGGCACCCCGCATCGGCATGGGCGGCTGATCGAGAAATTGCTTCGGGATCGACGTCCCCATCAGGCCGACGTTGCGGGCGCCGATTTCATGGGCCACAGCGACCATTTCCTCGGAGTTCGCGAGCACCAGATCGCTTTCACGAAACAGCTTGCGATTGCACGCATTAAGGTAGGTCTGAGCCACACGGCCGCGCAGGCGCCAATTCTCATTCAGCGCCGCAAGCCGTTCGAAGTGGGTATGGAAGCCGATGACCAGGCGCGCGTGCCGCCGTCTCGCCAGATACATACCGATCATTCCGAAGGGACCAGGTGTCGGCACGATCACCGCCGTCGGCGCCAAGCGTGCCAGGCGTCGTGCCAAAAGCGACGGTGAAGGAAGCACGAACTTCTGGGTTGGGTCTCCGGGCAACGGCAAGGCGAGCCCGCCGTACCACCTGCCAGCGCGAAAGCGGGGCGAGATCAGGTCAACCCGAGAGCCGAGGGCCTTCAGGTGTTGTGCGAGATCGCGGTAGTAAGCGCCGACCCCATTTCGCTCCGGCGCCGCGTCGGACACGATCGCGATACGCAAGTTCGACGCATCGAGGGATTCGGCTGGAGCCTTGACGGGTGTGCCCGTGGACTGCTGCGACGGCGATGGATTCAGCATGTACCGGCCCCTCCGGTGTCGGTACCTGCCCGGAGCGGGATCGGTGTGGCACCGCGCGTTGTCTTGTCAGAGTCCTTTGATCGCATCGCCTGGGCTAAGGGCTCCTGTATTGCGGATTGCAGCCGCAAGGTCGGGTGCGGATCGACCTCGGGATTCGATGTCTCCAGCATAAGCGCGTTCGGGCCCTGTGATGCCTGCCGGTAGGGCCTGGAGAAACGCGCATCAATCTCCGACGGTTCGAGTGCGAACTGCTCCAACGAGTAATTGTGGCCGCTGCGATAATGGCGGGCGGCGCTGGACTCGGCCTCAAGCAGTTGTCCGAATGCTCCGGAAAGCGGTAACTCCAAGCGTTGATAGACGGCGCACAGCGTCGTCGCGAGATCCGCCTTTAGGTCAAGAAGGGTAACTGTGACACAGCGGTTCGGCCGCAGGGTTCGGGCAAGGGTGTCAAGATTTTGGTAGTAGAACGCAAGTTGATTTACAAACCGATCGCGAATCGGGATGCTGTCCGGCGGCACACCAAAAAACGCGAGCCCCGATCTGATGGAGCTAAGTTGCGACGGTATGGTCTCCATTGGGTCGCGAAGACAGATCAGAAACCGGGAATCCGTGAAATGTTCCGCGAGACTGTTGGCCAAGGGCGCGAATGCCGCGTTCTTGGACAGTAGCCGTTTGTGCTCGCCGTGGACATACAGATGCTTCTTTAGACAGTCCTGGTAGAACTCCAGCACGCGGCTTCGTTCGCCGTCCGAGAGTACCTGGTCAAAACGGCCAATCCGCCATAGGTGCTCCGCACCTGGAAAGGGCAGTGCGAGGATGAAGCAGGACAGGATCGGCATCAGCGCGAAATAGTCCTCTTCCGGTGTTGTCAGGCTCATGGCGTGCACGTCGTCGAGCGACGCAAAGACGCGATGTTGAAGCCAGTCGAGGAGTCCGGCGCCAGGACCTCCAAACAGCGCGTCGATGCGTGTTAGACCGAGCCAGAAACGCCGCTCCGTGACCGATAACGCAAACAAGCATTCCCAGGCGGAGAAGGTGGTGAACTGGTCGTCTTTGGCAAGCACCTGGTGCAACTTGGTCGTCCCACTACGAGGCACGCCGAGCACGAAAACGGGCTCTTGGATGCGGATACTCCGCCAGCCCCGGAACAGGATGTCGTCGAGCAGAAAGCCGACCCAGTGAATGCCTTGGATCAGGGCGAAAATCGGCAGGAAGCCGAGCATCACCAGTACGCGTCTTATCCCGATGCTCGTCTCGCCGTCAGGCGATCGGGTTAATGCAGAAAGCGACAGGCTCGCGAAGCGCTTGCTACTAATAAGAAAGAGGTCGAACATCGGCTTTCGTGTCGGCCTGGATTGCGCGGACTCATCGATCGAGAGGCGTCGGCCGCCTCTTCGTCCCCAGATTGGTGCAACGCGCGCATGGTACCCCACCGGCGATACAAACCGAAGCTCAACGGGACGCGGCGGGCGAGTCCTTGACCCATCAGGCGTTCGGAGCGGCCGTCAGAAAGCCGCCCGCGGACGCCCGCTGGTGACGCCCTCCGTGCCCAATTGAACCTGTTCAGTTCCCCGAGCTGTCAGTTCCCTTCGGATCTGCGGGCGGCACCACGGGAGCTGCAGCCGGCGAAGCGATGGGAGCAGACTTGGTCGATGTTTGAGGCTCAACCGGCTTCTCTGTCGCTGTCTGTCGCGATGTCGGCTTGCTCAGCTCGCTTCGGTCCGCGTTTGTCGTCGGTGTCGCCGTTCCCCCTAGTTCGGAGGCAACATGGTGCGTGCCGGTGGCGGATGGCGCCAAAGGCTTGGCGGCGAGCTGCTGCTCAATCGAAGTGGTATTGGCCGAATCTCGGCTCGGCGGCGGCGATGAGGCCTGCGTCGGTTTTGCGATCCCGGCCGGTGATGCCTTGCGCTGCGAATGCCCTTGAGCCGGCGCGCCGTCGACGGTCTTTGACACCTGCGATGTCTCGGCCTTCGTCTGGTCCGGCTCGGCCGCGGGCTGTGCCGATGTCACAGGTTTCGGTGCGCCTTTCTCGGAGAGGGACGGCTGCAGCGGGCGGGTATTGGCGGGCTGACGATCTTGCTCGTGAGAAGGGGTCTTCGGCTGAGTCGGTGGCGTCCTGAGGGGCGCTGCCACTGGCGCCGGTGCCTCGGCCTGAGGACGCTCGGTCGGTCGAGTCGGTGATGTGACGGTTTCTGAGGATGAGGTGATCGACGCTGCCGACTTGCCGTCGCGAGGTGAGGTTGATGGATGGATGGCATCTTGCGTTTGTCCGGCGGCTGAACGTCGCTGCGGCGAGGTTGCATCGCCTTGGTGCGCGGCGGCCGGTGCGGCACCGTTGTGATCTTTGGCCGGAGCGGCCGTGGAAGGCTTCGGGGAATCCGGTTCCGCCAGGGCTTCGCCGATCTCTTTTTCGGACCCGCCATTCTGCGTCGCTGCTTCCGATGCATTCTGACCCGAGCCGCTGCTGCGGCGGCGACGGCCGCCCCGCCGGCGACGGTTTGGACGCGAGCGCGTCGGTGCGGTATCGCCGTCAGCGCCTTGGGTTTGGGCATCCGACGTCGGAGACGCCGAATCCGGAACGCCGGATTCCAGAGGCCGCTGAGGTGCTGGGCCACCGGATTGAGCGGACTCGGCCGCTGATTCTGGCTGGGTCTGGCTTGCCGGGCCGACACGGGAATTGCGGTCGCGATGCCGTTGCGCGGATGCCTCGTCCGGGACGACTGTACTGTCGCTTGATGCTTGGGGCTCGACTGCCATTGGCAGGTTCTCGTCTCGTGCGATCATGGCCTTATGTTGACTGTCCGGTCGCTCGCGGCCTGCATCCACCTGGCGTTGTGAGTCCGCATTCGTCCGCTCCTGCGCACCGTTCCTCGCGTTCGCGGTTTCACCGTTCCGCTGCTGTCGACTCTGCGCCTCGGCGCCTCCGCGCCGGCCTCGACCGCGTCCGCCTCTTCGTCCGCTACGTTGGCCTTCATCATCGCTCTGGGATCTGGAGCTTGCCTCAGATCCACCGCGACCCGCTCCGTCGTTGTTTGAGCTCTCAGTGCTGGCGCCGCGACGGTTGCGCTGTCTCCGCTGACGCTGATCCGCAAGCTCTTGGTCGGCACCCCCGCGATGGCGCGGGTTCGCATCCGAGCTGTCCTGTCCGCCGCTGAAACCGGCATCGGGGCTCGATCGTCTCCCTTCCGATGTTGTCTCCGGAGGCGGAGCATCGCTCTGGGGAGCGAAAAGCGTCGTCCAGATCCGCTTCAACATGCTCTCGTTGCGATGGCCTTGCTCGGCGGCATTCGGTGAAGCCAAGTCACGGGCCGGTTGACGTCGGGACTTTGGTCCTTCGTCGCGCCGAGAAGGCGCCGGCATGGCAGGGGCAACCGTCTTGACCGCTGGCTCCTCGGGTCTCGCATCGGGTTGGGTACGGGCAAAGGTTGGCAGATGGCTGTCCGGCTGGACGGCTTGTTTGTAGCTCGGCTCGTCGTCGGCCAGACGGTCGGTTTCCTGCATCCGGACGCGCTCGATGTTGTAGTCCGGGGTATCCATGTGCTTGTTAGGCAGCAAGACCACCTCTACCCGCTGACGCTGCTCGATCTCGAGGATTGACCGGCGCTTTTCGTTGAGCAGAAAGGTGGCGACCTCGACTGGCAGCTGCGCAATGATGCGGGCGGTACTGTCCTTCATGGCCTCTTCTTCAACGATGCGCAGCACCGACAGCGCCAGCGATTCCACGCCACGAATAGCACCCTGGCCTTTGCACCTTGGGCAAACTTTTTGGCTCGACTCCTCCAACGATGGACGCAGCCGTTGCCGCGACATCTCCAACAGGCCAAATCGCGAGATGCGTGCGACCTGGACGCGCGCACGGTCTTGCTTCAGCGCGTCTCTGAGTCGGTTCTCGACCTCGCGCTGGTTCTTAGCCGGCGACATATCGATGAAGTCGATGACAAACAGGCCTCCCAGGTCCCGAAGACGCAACTGCCGGGCGAGTTCGTCAGCGGCTTCGAGATTGGTGTTGAGCGCGGTTTCTTCGATGTCGGCGCCCTTCGTCGCGCGAGCCGAGTTGATGTCGATGGAGGTCAGCGCCTCGGTAGGATCGATCACCAGCGAGCCACCGGATGGCAGTCGCACCTCACGCTGGAAAGCGGATTCGATCTGACTCTCGATCTGATAACGGGTGAACAGCGGCACCTCGTCCTGATACGAGCGCAGCTTTTTAATATTCTGCGGCATGACCTGACGCATGAATTCGTCGGCGCGCTGGTACATCTCCTGGCTGTCGATGACGATCTCGCCGATGTCCGCGCGCAGGTGATCGCGGATGGACCGGATGATGATGTCGCTTTCCTGATAGATCAGGAACGGCGCCTTGCGCTCTTCGGAAGAGGTCTTAACGGCGTCCCAGAGCTGAAGTAGATAGTTGAGATCCCATTGCAATTCTTCGGCGTTCTTGCCGACGCCAGCGGTGCGCACGATCAATCCCATGTCTTCCGGGATGGCGAGTTGGCTCAGCGCCTCGCGCAGTTCGGACCGGTCCGCACCCTCAATGCGGCGCGAAACGCCACCTGCCCGGGGATTATTGGGCATCAATACGAGGTAACGGCCCGCGAGGGAAACGAAGGTAGTCAGCGCGGCCCCTTTTGTGCCGCGCTCTTCCTTATCGATCTGCACGACGACCTGCTGACCTTCCTTGATCAGCTCCTTGATACTGGCCTTGGCGCCCGGTTTGATGTCCTGCTTAAAGTAGCTTCGTGAGATCTCCTTCAGCGGCAGGAAACCATGTCGCTCGGCTCCGTAGTCGATGAAGGCCGCCTCGAGGCTTGGCTCCACCCGGGTTATCGTGCCTTTGTAAATGTTCGCCTTTTTCTGTTCTCGACCTGGGCTCTCGATATCGAGATTAAATAGTTGTTGTCCATCGACGATTGCAACCCGCAACTCCTCGGGCTGGGTTGCGTTGATCAGCATTCTCTTCATGTGAAAACAAATCTCGTGCCATGGCGCGCGGCGCGGTCCGCCGCCGCTTGCCCACAACTGTCGGGCAGGCGGTGGCCGTTGCGCGCAGTCGGCTCCCTTTGCCGCCGCGCTCGATGTGACCCGGATCACGAATCTTGTACCGCCGGTCTCCTTCCGGATGTCGGCAGCCTCGCTCCGGAGCATGCGTCGAGCACGCGCCTTTGTTCAAAATGCACGCCTGCCTAGGGTCGATCCAGGCGCGAACTGGGCCGGCGAATGATCGTCGGCCTCGAAAAAAGTTCAAGAGTATCCAGCTGGGAGACATGGCGCCTAGATTCGGCGCAACCATGTAGAATGCCGGCGTCGGGCTTCAGCAGTCAGCTACGATCCAGTCTGCCGTTGGAAAAACACCGACGTGGCGACAGGCCATCGACCTTCGAAACAGTTATTGATGCGGGTCGCTCGGAAAGCCGCAGTCCCAGCAGCCGCGTTCCGCCGGCTGGATGCTCATCGATGCCGCGTCGCCAATCTTGCGTACAGGCCCGGTCAAGGGATTCGCTACAAGTTCTGTCGGCCAGCTTTCATTAAGACCGGCGGCGTGACAACTCGCGTCAGCATTCGGCAACACAGCATAAGCCTCGGATGTTAACAAGGATTACGAGTACCAGCAATTGAGCACTGACTCGCAAGAGAAGCTCCGTGGCACCCCAGCGGCGGGCATGCGAAAAATCGGGGTCGAGATCGTAAAGATCCCGGCGTCGCTTGCCGGGCAGCGTATCGACAATTTCCTGATCACCCGCCTCAAGGGCGTGCCACGCAGTTTGGTCTACAAATTGCTGCGCCGTGGTGAGGTCAGGGTCAATAAGGGCAGGGTGAAACCGGCTCACCGATTGGCGGAGGGCGACCGTGTTCGTTTGCCTCCTGTACGGAGCGCGAACGGAAATATGGCCTCGGCGCCACCCACCAACATGATTCGGGATCTGTCCAACGCAGTGCTCTATGAGGACTCACGTCTGTTGGTCTTAAATAAGCCCTCCGGAATGGCGGTACATGGCGGCAGCGGCATTGGGGCCGGCTTGATCGAGGCGCTGCGCGCGGGCCGTCCGGGCGCCGAGCTTGAGTTGGTGCATCGGCTGGACCGCGATACCTCAGGTTGCCTGCTGGTTAGCAAGCGCCGCAGCGCGCTGCGTTCGCTGCACCGGCAAATGCGAGACGGTCTGATCGGCAAACGTTATCAGGCATTGCTTGCAGGTGCCCTGTCACGCCCTGTCGTCAAGGTGGACCTGCCGCTGCGCAAGAATCAGCTGCGCGGGGGCGAACGCGTCGTCCAGGTTGATCTAGAAGCGGGCAAACCCGCGCGCACGATATTTCGTCGTGTCGCTATCTTCGAAGGAAGCACATTCGTTGACGTGGAATTGCATACCGGGCGCACCCACCAGATTCGTGTCCACGCCGCAAGCCTTGGCGCTCCGGTTGCCGGAGACCAAAAATATGGCGACGAGGATGCCAATCGGCTGCTGCGACGTCGCGGTCTGAAACGCTTGTTTTTGCATGCTTACGCCCTGAGTTTTCAACCCCGCGAAGAGAGCCCCCCGGTGCAGGTTGAAGCTCCGCTGCCGCCGGACCTCGCGGCATTGCTGCCACGGATCGAGGGCGCGGGATGAACTACAATCTGCTCGTATTCGACTGGGACGGAACTTTGATGGATTCCGCCGCCAGGATTATCGCCAGTGTCACTGCAGCCTTCGACGACGTCGGTGCTGAACCCCCCGCACCGCGATGCTGCCGGGAGGTCATCGGGCTGGGCCTCAACGAGGCCATGCTGCGATTGTGGCCGGAATCGACGACCAGGCAGCGCAAGGAATTGATGGATCGCTACCGGCATCACTATCTGGTCGCGAATGACACGCCTACCCCGCTCTTTCCCGGCACGAGGGAAGCCCTCGCGGCATTGCATCAGGCCGACTATTTGATGGCGGTCGCCACTGGGAAGGGCCGGCGCGGGCTCGATGCGGCGCTGGATCAAACCGGGCTGGGTCCGCTCTTTCATGCCACCCGCTGTGCGGACGAGACATTCTCGAAGCCGCATCCCCAGATGCTGACAGAGCTCATGGACGAGTTGGGCGCCGGCGCTGCCGACAGCCTGATGATCGGGGACACCGAATTCGATCTGCAGATGGCCATGAATGCCGGGGTCGGCGCCGTTGCGGTGAGTTGTGGTACCCACGAATCCCGCCGACTCACCGCGCTGCAACCGCTCGCCTGTTTGGCCAGCGTCGAGGATCTACCCGACTGGCTCCGGCATGGGCACATCGACTGACCCAACGCGACTATTTCGCGCGTGAGCGGACAGCGCCGCTGCTGTGTTTGCCAGCCATCCACTCTCAACCTGACAGCCCTATGATGAATTGGAAATTTTGGAATCGCCGCGACAGCAATATGCCCGCCACCGATGATCCGGAGTGGGAGCGCGCCCTGATCAACAAGATGGCTGCCGAGTTTCTTCGCGAACAGCGGCGCACCCGCCGCTGGGGTGTGATCTTCAAAATCGGCATCCTGGTCTATCTGCTGCTTCTGATGGGCGCCTATTTTGTCAACGGCTTCGGCGATTCCCTGGCTGGCGTCGGGGAACATACCGCACTGATCGATGTGGACGGCGTCATTGCCCCGGGGACCGACGCAAGCGCCGATCGGCTTGTGACCGCGTTGCGCAAGGCGTTCGAGGCAGACAAGGCCAAGGGCGTGATTATGCGCATCAACAGTCCAGGCGGAAGCCCGGTGCAGTCGGGTTATGTCAACGACGAGATTCAGCGTCTTCGCGAGGAATACCCCGACAAGCCCATCTATGCTGTCGCCTCCGACCTGTGCGCATCCGGCGCCTATTACATTGCTGCCGCCGCCGATAAGATCTACGTCGACGAGGCCACACTCATCGGCTCCATTGGTGTGCGACTCGACAGTTTCGGCTTTCAGCGTGCGATGGATGAACTCGGCGTGCAGCGTCGGCTGCTGACGGCCGGTGATCACAAGGGCATTCTCGATCCGTTTTCACCGCTGAGCGAATTTGACAAGGACTTCCTGCAAGGTTTGCTGGACAACCTGCATCAGCAGTTCATCGATGCGGTCAAAGAGGGCCGGGGGGACCGGCTCAACGGCGGAGATGAGCTCTTCAGCGGTCTGTTTTGGACTGGCCAGGAAAGCGTGAACCTGGGGTTGAGTGACGCGATCGGCAGTAGTAGTTATGTAGCCCGCGAGGTCATCGGCGCTGAAGAGATCGTTAAGTACAGCAAAAAGCAAGACCTACTGGAACGACTGGCGGACCGGGTTGGAACCTCGTTTGCCGGCGCCCTGGTGCGGATAACGGGTGTTGATGGCACCAGGCTCTTGCGCTGATGCCTGCCTATTGGCTGTCTTCGGCGAGCACGTCGACACCCGCGGTTGCGAGCATGTCGATCAGACGAATAAGCGGCAGACCGATCAGTGCGTTGGGGTCGGACCCTTCGAGGCGCTCGAACAGCGCGATGCCCAGCCCCTCGGACTTGAAGCTGCCGGCGCAGTTGAAAGGTTGCTCCCGGTCTACATAAGCTTCAATCTGGGTCGCGGATAGGATCCGAAAACGGACCTTGTAAGGCTCGCAGCAGACCTGGATACGACCGCTGGCGGTGTCAAAAAGACACAAGCCCGTGCAAATTTGCGCCGTGCGACCGGACGCCTGCGAGAGCTGCGCGATGGCGCACTCTCGGGTGCCGGGTTTACCCAGCATGGCGCCGCCGATACTCGCGACTTGGTCGGAGCCGATGATCAACGCATTGGGATAGCTCGACGCGACGGCTCGGGCCTTGGCCTCGGCAAGTCGGAGTACCAGGCTCTGGGCCGTCTCTCCGGGTAGTCTCCGTTCGTCGATATTCGGCGATGCCGTCTCGAAGTCCAAACCGAGACGGGCGAGCAGTTCGCGTCGAAACGGGGAGGTAGACGCGAGAACAAGCGATTGAGCGTTCATTTGGGTCGGGCGTACGGTCGACGTCTCGGTTTGGGATTGAGGCTGTGCGAGCGACGATCGATTTAGCGGACCCAGTCGATCAGAAACATCAGCGGGTCATCGACCTCGACCTCGCTTTGGACCCGACCATGGACCCCGTGACCGGCTCGGTGGACGCTGCGCGGGTCGCCCGTCAATAATGGATGCCACTCGGGCAGGGCACGATTCTCCGCAATCCGGCGATAGGCGCAGGTCTCGGGTAACCACGCGGGTTCGCGCAAGTTTCCCGGCGTCAGCGTTACGCAGTCGGCTACGCGCTTGGCTCGATTCTCGTAATCGGCGCAGCAGCCCTGTTGCTGATCGAGCAGTCGACAAGCGATGCTCGTGTAGTGTAGAGCGCCGGTGTCTTCATCCTCGTATTTGTTGAGACAACACTTGCCGCAGCCGTCGCACAGAGATTCCCACTGCTCGGGGGACATCCGTGCAAGTGGTATGGTTTGCCAAAAAGGTGTTTCGGCATGATCCGAAGCTGACATTGGCGGGTTTCCCGCGGCTGCACCAAAGCCTCAGTATATCGGCTGGGAATGCGCCGCGTCAGAAGCCGTGCTTGGGTGTCGGAAGTCACAAGTCGACGCGACTACAATCATCTTGACGCTGACGCTGACGCTGACGCTGACGCTGACGGGGCTGGCTCTGGTCAAACACTGCGGAGGCATGGATTGGGCGTACAAACGTTCTGCCAGGTTAGGAGGGGACCATGATCTCAAACGAGCGAGCGCCATCGGACGCCGCCAGCTGTGCGACCCTCGATACGCCCCTCGGGACGATCGGCGTGCGCTGGCGTGGCAAGACAGTGACGGGGATAGATCTCGACCCGGAACCGAGCGTCGTCAAGAGCGACTTGCCCCCCGAATGGTTCGAGCGGCAGATTCGACGCTACTGCCGAGAGCCGGGTTTCAGCTTTTCATTACCGACGGCGCTGGCCGGAACCGCCTTTCAACGCCGAGTCTGGCAGTTGATCCGCGTGATCCCAGCTGGTCGCACACGCACCTATTCGGACATGGCCACTGAACTGGACTCGTCCCCGCGCGCGGTTGGTGGTGCGTGCCGGGCAAATCCGTATCCGTTGCTCGTGCCCTGTCACCGCGTGGTTGCGGTGAATGGGCTGGGCGGCTTCGCGGGCGATTCGGGCGGCAGGCTGCTAGCCATGAAACGCCGCCTGCTCGCGCACGAAGGCGCATGGGCGCCGGGGTGACAGACGCTCGTGAAAACGCGGTTATCGATGCCTTCGCCGATGCGCTTTGGCTCGAGCGCGGACTAAGCGTCAATACACTCTCCGCGTATCGATCCGACCTGGGCGCCTTTATGCGTTGGTTGAGGGCGGAGCGCGAGCGGGGTCTGTGCGATGCACGGCGCACTGACCTGTTGGACTATCTCGCCATGCTCGCGCAACAGGGCCGCAGACCCAGGTCATCGGCTCGGCTATTATCCTGCCTGCGCCAATTTTACGGCCACCTGCTGCGGCAAGGCACCATCGGCGAGGACCCGAGCAGCCGCGTCGCCCCGCCGCGTTTGGGTCGGCCGTTGCCGAAGACACTGACCGAGGCTGAAGTCGACGCTTTGCTGAACGCACCGGACACCAACGACGCGCGAGGTCACCGGGATCGCACCATGTTGGAGCTGTTGTACGCGAGCGGTCTGCGGGTGACGGAACTGGTGACGCTGCGTCCCCAGGCCGTCAGTCTCAATCAGGGCGTCGTGCGCATCACCGGGAAAGGAGATAAGGAGCGGCTCGTGCCGCTGGGCGAAGAGGCGGTGCGTTGGTTGGCGGAATATGCGCGCGGGCCGAGGGCAATCATCCTCGGTGGACGCGTTAGCGACTTTCTGTTCCCGACCGCGCGCAGTGCTTGCATGACTCGCCAGGCATTCTGGCAGTTGATCAAGCGATATGCGGTTGAGGCCGGTGTTTTTAAGCCGCTGTCCCCTCATACGATTAGACATGCCTTTGCGACCCATCTGTTGAACCACGGCGCAGACCTACGTGTGGTGCAGATGCTGTTGGGCCATAGCGATCTGTCGACCACGCAGATCTACACCCATGTGGCGCGGGAGCGGCTGAAACAACTGCATGCCCGTCATCATCCGCGCGCTTGATCTCGAGGTCGAGTCTAGTGACGCAGCGTTTCGAGCCAGCCGAGTGCTGTGGACCTTTTCCAACCTTTACACTATCGTTTGCGCTTCTTTAAGAAATGGCAACGCCGAGGCGGAGTACCTGATGCCCACGTTTGATGTCGTGTCCGAATGCGACATGCAGGAAGTTCGCAATGCAGTGGATCAGGCCAACCGAGAAATCGGGACGCGGTTCGACTTCAAGGGCGTTGCTGCCAGCTTCGAACTCGCCGACGGTGAGATACGGTTGCAGGGGGAGCAGGAGTTTCAACTGCAACAGATGATGGATATTTTGCGCCAAAAGCTGGTCAAACGCTCGGTCGAGTTGGCTGCGTTGGAAGTCGACGAACCGATCACCACCCTGAATGCTGCTCGTCAACGCGTCGGACTCAAGCAGGGTATCGACAGCGAAACCGCCAAGCGCATGGTGAAATCGCTAAAGGCGTCGAAGCTCAAGGTGCAGGCACAAGTGCAGGGTGAGCAGCTACGTGTTTCCGGGAAAAAGCGCGACGATCTGCAACAGGCAATCGCGTATCTGAAGGCCGACGATTGGCAGCGTCCACTCCAGTTCCAGAATTTTCGAGATTGATTTCAGAGGAAGTATTTATGACCACACGCACAACAATGCTTTGTGCGATTGCGACAGCATTCGCACTGACAACCTCCGCCGGGTTCGCGGACGAAGCCGCGAACATACGCTCGTCGCTGTCAAAAGTTCTGCCCGACTACAAGCCGACCAGCGTCCAGCCAACCGAGGTCGAGGGTCTCTATCAAGTCGAGATCGGTCCGCAGGTGATGTTCGTCACCGGTGACGGCCGCTATCTAATCGATGGGGCCATTGTTGATCTCAAGACCCGAGAGGATATTACCGAGAATGCGCGTGGGAAGGCGCGGCTGCGTGCGATCGATAGCATCGGTGAGAAGAACATGATCCGGTTCGATACGCCGGGGGCAGAACATACGGTCACCGTGTTCACGGATATCGACTGCGGCTACTGCCGCAAGTTGCATCAGCAGATGGATGCCTACGCGGATGAGGGCATCAACGTTCACTACCTCTTCTATCCGCGCACCGGTCTCAACTCACCTTCGTATGATAAAGCCGTCGGCGTCTGGTGCGCCGATGATCAGCAAAAGGCTATGACGCAGGCTAAGGGTGGTGCAAAAGTCAACAGCGGCGAATGCTCGAACCCGGTGAAAAAGCACATGGAACTCGGAGAGCTCATGGGCATTCGCGGAACGCCGGCGATCGTGCTGGATAGTGGTGAAATGATTCCAGGCTACGTGGAGCCGAAGAAACTGGCCGCCTTGTTGGACAAGACGTCGAAGAACTGATTTGACGTGGGGCGAGAAGCAACCAGTCAATCGCGCAACTGACGATATCGGCTGTCGCGCGTGGCTTCAGCGAACAGGCCACTACCGCGCGGGGAAAAGCGGTCTGCAATGATGACGAGATACAGCCGAGCGGTGTCTGTCCAGAGATCAGTTATGTCTTGCTCCAGATCTTATTCGGGCGCCCCAGAGTTTAGTTGTGCGCGAGCAAATGCTCCGCCATGGGCCGGCGGCTGTGCTTGGAGTGGATCTTGGTCGCGTGACAGCCTAGGCGTCCATGCCCTACGCATGAATCGCTCTACGCGTGCCTTGCTCGTCTAGAACACCCTGTGTGCGTCGCTTTCGCACCGTCTGTGGTCTGCCGTATGCCGGAGGCGCCCTTAAGGCTATTGCCGGAAAAACTCGTACCAGATGACGCAGGATTGAGGTTCGCCTTGCGAGGAGCACCGGCAGGAGCACAGCCGGGCTATGCGACTGTCGGTGCGACAATGAAGGCGGGCGTCAAGATAAGTCAGCTGCTAAGGGCTTTGACAGAAATCGCCTAAGCTCCGCATGGATGGACTGGACCAGAGGCGAGAACTGGTGGTCTGTGATCCCTTAGACGCGCCGACGCCCCGCGGCGTTTTCGGGCCTGATGGTCCCACTGAGGCTGAGTTCCAACAGGGCATAGCGCTTTCCCAGGGCAATCTGGGCGCACGCTGGGCTTGAAAGAACGGACATGTCGAGCCGGTCACTCCTAACGGTGTCTCTCGATGGCGGCAAGAAATCCGATGCTCAAGGAATATTTGCAGCGCCCGAGCGCCAGAAGGGGCCCGATGGATTGCGACATCAAGTAGACACTAAAGAAGCCCGGCGCTTGACCGGTTCTCTCGAGCTTGTCGTCATTATTGGTGGAGCCGAGGGGGATCGAACCCCTGACCTCCGCATTGCGAACGCGGCGCTCTCCCAGCTGAGCTACGGCCCCGGAGACAATCTGGGTGTGACGTGCAGCGGCCTCAGCCGTGCAGGGGTCGAAGTGTAGCACCCTTGCTTCATTCTTTGACAGATTGGCCGCACCATTGGCGGCAATCGCTGTTCCCCGAGTCGCTATCATGCTTGATTCCAAGCCTTTGTTGTTTCCGACTGGGTTTCCATCTCTGACCCGTCGCCGGCCGACCACCTTGCAGGTGAATTTAGGTTACCGCTGTAACCAGTCTTGTGTTCACTGCCATGTTGATGCGGGGCCGGAGCGTCGGGAGGAAATGCACGCGTCGACCTTGTCAGAGGTGCTGGACTACCTAAGCCTCGGCGGCACGCGGACTCTGGATATCACCGGAGGCGCGCCGGAGATCAATGCCGTTTTCCGACCGCTCGTCGAGGGCGCGCGTGACTTGGGCGTGTCTGTCATGGATCGTTGTAACCTCACGATCTTTGAGGAACCAGGGCAGGCGGGTCTGGTTGAGTTCCTGGCGCGCAACAGGGTGGAAATCATCGCATCCTTGCCTTGCTATCTGGCCGAAAACGTCGATGCCCAGCGTGGTAGCGGCGTGTTCGATGCGAGCATCCGCGGGCTCAGACGCCTGAACGCGCTCGGTTACGGCAGCGGCGACAGCGGCCTTCAACTGAACCTGGTTTACAACCCGATTGGCGCAACCTTGCCGCCGGCGCAATGCGCATTGGAGGCTGACTACAAACGCGAACTCGATGTGCGATACGGCATCCGGTTCGACCGCCTGTTGACCCTTGCGAACATGCCGATACGCCGATTCGGCAGCTGGCTTCAATCGAAGGGACAGTTCTCGGAGTATTTGGATCTTTTGAAAGGGGCGCATCGGGACGACAA
Organism: Thiohalocapsa sp.; assembly: GCA_049670525.1. Taxonomy (GTDB): domain Bacteria; phylum Pseudomonadota; class Gammaproteobacteria; order Chromatiales; family Chromatiaceae; genus Thiohalocapsa. Next base: position 15,805 of record JBATTL010000182.1, read on the forward strand.
CCTGGACGCGGTGATGTGCCGTGATCTGATCAGCATCGACTGGCGCGGCTATGTCTACGACTGTGATTTTAATCAGATGCTCGATTTGCCCACGGAGCAGGCGGACGGCCGTCTACACATCAGTGACTTGAGTGGCCCAGGTGCCGTCGAGGGCGGAGCGATTCGGGTCGGTGAGCATTGCTGGGGCTGCACTGCGGGGCAGGGAAGTAGTTGCGGCGGTGCTCTCGGGTGAGGCGTATTGGGACAGCTTCTGTTGCCCGGATCGGTGGAGCCCAAGGACATCAAGGCAGCGGTGGAGCGGTCGACCTGCTTGCCGCTGCGGTCTGCCCAGCGCAGCTCGTTCAAGCCATGTACCTGCCGGGGCAGTGAGCCTCACCGCGCGGATTCTGTTGTTCGCCAAGGCGCCTGTCCCCGGCCGGGCCAAGACCCGCCTGATCCCGGCTCTTGGCGCCGACGGTGCGGCACAGCTTCACGAACAATTGCTCCGCGCAACCGTCGCGAAACTGTCAGGGCCTTCGCTCCCGCCGATCGAGCTCTGGTGTGCACCCGATGGTTCGCATCAGGTGTTCCGAGACCTGGCAAGACAATACAAGCTGGAACTGCATGACCAATCCTGCGGCGACCTCGGCGCACGGTTGCTCGCCGCCGCGGTGGATGCGCTGCGCCGTGCTGATTGCGTGCTGATGATCGGCGGCGATTGCCCGGAGTTGGGGTGTACCGAGGTCGCGATGGCGCATGACGCCCTGCGGAGACCCGGCGTTGACGCGCTGCTCGGGCCCGCCGCGGACGGTGGTTACGTCATGCTCGGCCTTCGTCGCGCCGAGGCCAGTCTGTTTGCGAGCATGCCCTGGGGCGGGGATCGCGTGGCGGCGATCACGCGCAAGCGCATGGCAGCGTTGGGCTGGTGCTGGGAGGAGCTACCAGCGCTCCGCGATGTGGACAGGCCCGATGATTTGGCGTGGTATCGGGAGAACTTCGAAGGCAAATAGTCGGAGCGATGATCGGCCAATGCCCGAATGATGCGCGCCCGACCTCCCTCCGGACTCATCCGCCCCGTTGCAAGACCAGTTCAAGCACAAGCTTCGAGCCGAAATAGGCCAGGATCAGCAGCGCGAAGCCGCTGAGAGTCCAGGTGATGGCCTTGCGGCCGCGCCAACCCCTGATCCGGCGGCCCAACAACAGCCCTCCGAAGACCATCCAGGCCACCACCGAGAGCACGGTCTTGTGCACAAGGTGCTGCGCGAACATGTTGTCGAGAAAAGCAAAGCCGCTCAGCAACGCCAACGTGAGAAGCACGAAGCCGATGCCGATCATCTCGAATAGCAGCGCCTCCATTGTCATAAGCGGAGGTAGCGCGCGGATGAACCCGCCGGGGCGGCGTTTTCGCAGATAATGGTCCTGCACCGCCAGGAGCAACGCCTGGACGCTGGCAAGTGTCAGCAGGCTGTAGGCGAGCATCGACAGCAATACATGCAGTTTCAGCACCCAACTGGCGTTTTCGCTTATGAAGCTGACGGTGGGATAGTAGAGGTCGAGTAAGACCGCCAGCGCGGCCAGCGGTAGGATGACGATGCCGAGGGTTTCGATGGGCTTGCTCAGGCTCGAGATCAGCAGCGACGCGACGACGGTCCATGCTGCGAGAGACAGCGCGTTGAAGAACGCTAAATTGAGCCCCGAATGGCTGAAAATCCCGCGGTACAACAACCAGGTGTGCAGTGCGAGCCCAACGAACCCCAGCAGCAATGTGAGCTGCCTCAGGCGAGCTTGTGTGGCATCCATGCGGTTGAATAGGCGCCAGCCGATGAGGCCGGCACTGCCCAGGTACGAAAAGATGCTGACGACGGCAATCGGGGCGGTATTCATGGCCGACGATGATCGCATAGAAAGAAACACCAGGAAACGCGCCGCGGGCTCTTGCGACTCTGGTTTGGGCTGTTCTTTCGCGCTGCCTTGATTTAGGTTAACGAACCACCGCGAGCGGCCGGCGCGAAGGCTGGACCGCGGTCAACGGAATCTAAGGGGCAACAGATGTTCGATACGCTTCAGGAACGCTTCGAGGATGTGCTCAAGGGGCTTCGCGGCCAAGCGCGTCTCACCGAAGACAATATCAAAGACACCATGCGCGAAGTGCGCATGGCATTGCTTGAGGCGGATGTCGCGCTGCCGGTGGTGCGCGGCTTCGTCGAGCGCGTGCGCGAAAAGGCGCTGGGCGCTGAGGTCACGCGCAGCCTGACACCGGGACAGTTGCTGATCAAGATCGTCAACGACGAGCTAACCGCGTTGATGGGGGAGGCCAACGAGGCACTGGACCTCAATGTACAACCGCCAGCCGTGATCCTGATGGCCGGGCTGCAAGGCTCGGGTAAGACGACCAGTACGGCCAAGCTGGCGCGCTTTCTACAATCGCGACACAAGAAGACTGTCATGGTGGTCAGCTGCGACGTGTATCGGCCGGCCGCCATCGAGCAGCTTCGCACCGTTGGCACCGAGGTCGGTGCCACGGTGTATCCGAGCACGCCGGATCAAGACCCGCTGGATATCGCCCGCGGGGCGATTGATGCCGCACGCAAGCAGTTCAAGGACGTGCTGATCGTCGATACCGCCGGTCGACTGGCCATCGACGAGGCCATGATGCAGGAGATCAAGAGTCTGCATGGGGCGCTGTCGCCGGTGGAGACGCTGTTCGTGGTCGACAGCATGACCGGTCAGGACGCCGCCAAGACCGCACAAGCTTTCCATGAAGCGCTACCGCTGACCGGCGTGATTCTGACCAAGGCCGACGGCGATGCCCGCGGCGGTGCAGCGCTTTCGATCCGCGAGATCACCGGCAAGCCAATCAAGTTCCTCGGTGTCGGCGAGAAGACGTCGGCGCTGGAGCCTTTCCACCCGGACCGTGTGGCGTCGCGCATACTCGGCATGGGCGATGTCGTCTCCCTAGTCGAGGAGATGCAGGACAAGGTCGACCAACAAAAGGCCGAGAAGCTCGCCCGCAAGCTGCAGAAAGGCAAGGGCTTTGACCTGATCGACTTTCGCGATCAGTTGCAACAGATGAACAAGCTTGGCGGCATGGCCGGCATGATGGACAAGTTGCCAGGCATGGGCCAGGTGCCGGATCACGTGAAGAGCCAAGTCAACGACAAGGAGGTGACCAAACTCATCGCCATCGTCGACTCCATGACGCCCATGGAACGTCAGCATCCCCAGATCGTCAAGGGTTCGCGGCGCAAGCGGATTGCCATGGGCTCCGGTACCCAGGTTCAGGACGTCAACAAGCTGCTGAAACAGTTCACACAGATGCAAAAGATGATGAAAAAGATGAAGGGTGGCGGCATGGCGAAGATGATGCGCCAAATGCAGGGACGCTTGCCCCCCGGCATGGGTGGTATCGGTGGCGGTCCTGGAGGCTTCCCGCCGGGCGGCGGGCTGCCGATGTAAGGCTCCGCCTCGGAAGTTTGGATCGGTGTGAGTTTGCCTGATCCTTCCGCAGCTCAAGCCACGGACTCCTTCCTAAGCGGATGGTCTTGGGTAACTGAT
>JBATTL010000183.1:0-3188 GCA_049670525.1 Thiohalocapsa sp.
GACCATGCTGGCGTGGGCCAAGAGCATGGCCTGGAAACGCCTCAATCCCGCGGTAGAACTCAGCGCCACCGTCGACGAAAAAGGCGTGACATTGTCCAAGCAAGCCATGCGCGCGGTCGAAGCGCGCTTAGTGCGCAATCCCGAGTTGCCCAATTGGGACATCCTGATCCTGCCAACTAACCCGGTATGAAAGAATCCGAAAATCACCTTAACACGCTACCCGGACCGCATTTACCAGTCAAGGCGCCCTTGGCAGGGCGAGCGCGTATCAATTTAATCTTGGTCAATCGGTTGCGGCACCATAGTGAGAAACTATTTCAGGAGTTTCTCATGTCGACCAGCTTCATCGAACATTTTTCGCCGCTTCGCGATCCTCGGGTTGAGCGCAACCAGCGCTATCCGTTGATGGAAATCCTGCTGTTGGCCGTCTGTGCCATGCTCAGCGCAGCGGAAGGTTGGGAGGCGATGGAAGCGTTTGGGAAGGCGAAACTGGATTGGCTGCGCCAGTTTGCGCCGTTCGCTAACGGCGTGCCCCCGCACGATCGCATTGCCGCGGTGATCTCGCGGCTGAACCCGAAGACGTTCCAGGCGTGCTTTTGCAGTTGGACGCGCACGCTGGCCGAGGTCACCAACGGCGAAGTCGTCGCGCTCGACGGCAAGCAGGTCGAGGAGTTCTTCACCACCGCGCCCGAGGCTGACTTCGCCGATGTTGACGACGACTACACCGAGCAGACCGACAAGGACCAAGGGCGCTTAGAAATGCGTCGCTACTGGGTCACCGAGGAACTGAGCACCTTGTTCGACACCGCCCGTTGGCAGGGCCTGTGCAGCATCGGTCTGGTCGAACGCGAGTGCTGGAGCGAGGATCGCCACAGCGTGGAGCGGCGCTTGTTCATCAACTCCATTCGGTCGCACGCCATCGCGCATCCGCGCTGCGACGCACTCCGTATTGTCAGCGCCGTTCCGAAACTGTAGCCAGGAGGCGGACGGTTTGAACCTGGGGAAGAACTTCTTCTTTCTGTTTTCTTCGACGGTTTCTGTCAGGACTGCGGCAGGCTCGGGCGAGCACGCGCACGCGATGGCGCTGACGGCGGTATTGAGGCGGCACTGGCGCTCGCGATCAGGAACCCCACCTCTCAGCGGTGTTTGCCGGCTTTGAGCTCGCTGACGTCGCGTTACAGGTGGCAGTCTTTGGCGACATGAAGGAAGTCGACGTCTTCGATGAGGCAGGTAGTGGCAAGCGGGCGGCGTCCCTCCAAGCGCCCTTGGCAATTCCCGACGGTCTCAGAGAGGTGCCGACGCACGGTTCCGCCAGCCGCAAGCCGTGACCATGCGTCCCGAACCAATCCGCCGGGAGTCGGCACACCTACCCTGCCTGGAGTGTGTTGAGGTCTTGCTCAGCAACGCGGCAGATGGCACATTACAAGCATGAACTCTTCTGTCGCGCTCTACGAAGCGCTGACCTCGGCACCGGACGACCGCGCCCGCGCCCGCGTGATCGCGGAAGCGTTCGAGCGTCTGGAAGAACGTTACCCACACCTACCGGAATTGGCCACCCAAGGCCATGTGCGCGAATCGGAGCTGCGCCTGCAGAAGGAAATCAAAGAGGTCGAGCTGCGACTGCAGAAGGAAATCAAAGAGGTCCAGCTGCACCTGCAGAAGGAGATCGAACAGGTTCGAAAGGAAATCACCGAAGTTGAGCTGCACCTGCAGAAGGAGATCGAACAGGTTCGCAAGGAGATTGTCGAATTTGAGCTGCGACTGCAGAAGGAGATCAAGGCGCTTGATCTCAAGGTTGAACAGGTCCGCGCGGAGATCGCGCATAGCAAGAGCGACCTGTTGAAATGGATCGTGCCGTTAATGTTCGCCCAGGTGGCCGCGATCGCCGCGTTGGTCAAATTGCTCTGAATCGGCGGCACGCGACGCAATCGCCGCGTCCACGCAATCAAACCTGCTGCCGGGCTCATCCGATGCCCTCCTGCACGCCCGCGGCATTGCCAGCGGCCCTCCTGCTCATGCTGCTGTTTCTCCCCGGATGCGCTTCGGAACCCGCCGGGACCCCGGTGCGCGCCCAGGGTAGCGCCGACCAAGGCGCCGATTCCGCAACTGAAGGCTGGTGGTACGTGCGCTTCCGTCTCGCCTGGCCAAAGGATGCCGAACCAGCCTGGCATCGGGACCTGTTGTTGGCCGATCAGGTGGTGCGTCCGGTGCTGGCAGATCACCGCGAGGTCATCTCGCTGTGGCGCTTCCATCGCCGTGCGGCGCGCGATGGCGCGGGGCACAGATTCGCGTTCATTTTCCGGTCCTCACCCGCCGTAGCAGCCCGTGTCTACGATCAAATGCGCACCAATCCGACTCTGACACGGCTAGAGCAGCGCGGGGTTGTCAAGTCTGTCGATTACGATGACCTCGGCCATCTTAAACGGCCCGGCATTGCCGACACGTCCGACCGCGCCTGGTCACCGCAGATGCAGGCCGCCTGGCCAGCGTACATCATGGGCGTCAGTCAATTGTGGCTCGATCTGATCGAGCAAGTCGGTCGCGAGGGCGACTGGCCACGGGGGTTGGATGCCCGCTATAGGGCGATCGATGCCTCGGTGACCAAGATTTGGCAGAGCGAGGGAAGCCATGCGCTGCTGCATCATTTGAACGCATTGTTCGGCTACCGGCCAGTCATCGTTACCACCCAGGCGCCGATGCGGTTCTGAGGGCACTCGGTGGATGGTCGAGCCGCGCAGCCGGTTACGCCGGACGGCAATTCTGGTGCGGGACGCGGATCACGAAAAACCCATCGCCAGCGGGCTATTGTTGGGTTCTAACCCCAGCGTTCAGCGTATCATTGGCAGCACCGCCGATTGGCTGCATCAGGCGCGTTACCAAATTCCTGCCCAGTTGCCCTCAACCCGACCAAGCCAACTCGACCAATGAAACTGTCTGTGATCCTTCCCGCCCGAAACGAGGCCGCGTCGATTGAATCCCTGCTGCCGCGAATTCGAGCGGCGGAAAGCGATGCAGAGATCATCGTCGTCGATGACGGCTCAGAGGATGCAACACCTCAACTCGCGACGGACGCCGGAGCACGGCTGATTTCCCACCCTTACGCGCTCGGAAACGGCGCCGCAATCAAGGCGGGAGCGCGCATTGCATCTGGGGATGTGCTGGTGTTCATGGATGCCGATGGCCAGCAC
>JBATTL010000184.1:0-4671 GCA_049670525.1 Thiohalocapsa sp.
GAACGCCGCGGTGAGCAGCGCCGCCAGGAGCGTGGCGAGGAAAACCGCCGGCCGCGTCCGCTCAGTCTTGGTCGCTAGCATCGCATGGGTCATTTGAGTCATACCTCGGGGCTGGATGTGCAATACACGAACGCTGCGGTCGAGCTGGCATATTTGCGCATTAGCGTGATCACCAGCTGAACAGAGTCCATTGCGGCACGTTGTTTTCGAGGTTCTGGGTGCCGCGCCTCCATGCCATTTCTCCGGAGCCGTCTTCGTCGACGAGATAGTAAGGCGCCCCCGCCGTCGGGGTGATCTTAACCATGTAGGTATTGTTGTTGACGCTGTACTTTTCGATCGTCCGGTTGTCGAATTCCTGGATGGTAACCGAGGGCTCAATATCGGTCTGGGTGACACGCAGATCGAGACCCGGAACGGCGGTCTGTGCGCCGGAGGTACCGGCGACGAGCGCGGCGATTGCTCCGATGATGAACCATCGATGGCGCATGACGGGATCTTGCGTTTCCAAAAATCGAGCAAGTTTAACAGGAAGCCGCAGGGCTCGGGCGTCAGCCCGCCTGCCGCAGCGCGGCAAGCGGGGGTCGCACGAGCGTCCCATAGGTGGCCAGCGTGCCCGCCAGGCCGATCAGCAGTCCGCTGCCAAGGACGCCGAACATCCATAGCCATGGGTTCCAATCGAATGGCAGGCCAAGGAGTTCTTTCGCGAGGACCCAGCCGGTAACCTCCGCAAACAGTGATGCGGTGAGGCCGGCGAGCAGGCCGACCGTCGTGAATTCCACCATCAGGCTTCGGAGCAGCACTTGGCGCTCGGCTCCAAGGGTACGCAATACGCCATGCTCGGCGCGGCGCACCGCAAGGCTCGCCTGGATGCCGGCGTACATGACCAGCAGCCCCGCGGCGAGTGTGAACGCGAAGACGTACTCGACGGCGCGAACGCCCTGCTCGATGATGCCCCGCACTTGACCCAGCAACGTTCCGACGTCGATCAGGGTAACGCTCGGAAAGGCGCGCAGCAGTTCGGGCACCAGCCGCTCCTGGCCGTCCGGCAGGTGGAAGCTTGTCACATAGGTGGCTGGCTCGGCCCGCAGCAGCGACGGTGACGAGATAACGAAAAAGTTCACGTTGAAGCTGTCCCACTGCACCCGCCGCAGGCTCGTGACCGGACCTGCCACGTCACGCCCCGCGACCCAAAAGCGCAGTTCATCGCCGAGGCTGATTCCAAGCGTCTCCGCTAGGCCTTCCTCGACCGAGAATTGCGGCGCCGAGTTGGCATCGGACCACCAGTTCCCGGCGACGATCTCGTTATCCGTCTGCACCGATTCGGCGAAACTCAGATTGAACTCGCGCTCGGCCAGACGGCGGGCGCGTGGGTCCTCCAAACCTTGCACCGTGACCGGCTCGCCGCCGATGCCGGTCAGACGGCCTCGGATCATCGGATAAATGCCGGAATTCGGGAGCCCATGGTTGGTGAAGAACTCGCCGAGCGGGGTGACCTCGTTGGGCTGTATGTTGATCAGAAAGCGGTCCGGCGTCGCAGACGGCAGCGTGTCCTGCCAACTACTCAGAAGATCAAGCCGCACCACAGCGAGCATTAATAGGGCCAGGATGCCGAGACCGAAACCGACGATTTGCAGAATCGATGCCGCCGGACGTCGTGCCAGTCCTGCGAGACCCAGTCGCCAGATGCCGCGGCTGCGTTCAGCTGCAAGTCCCGCCAGCCAAATCAGCAACGCGCCCAGTCCGACCAGGGCGGTGACTGCCGCGGCGACGCCGGCCAGGAGTTTCCAGGCCAGTTCCAGATCACCAGCCTGCCAGAGCACCAGCAGCACCAGTGCGCCGGCAGCGGCCCCCACGGCCATGGCCACCGATGCCCGTGGCGCGCCGAGATCACGGCGCAGCACCCGCAGCGGCGGCACTTGGGCGAGTTGCAGGAGTGGTGGCAGAGCGAATCCGGTCAGCGCTGCGAGACCTGTGCCGATGCCGATGCCCACGGGCTTTAGTGTTGCGGGCGGCAGGTCGGCGCCAAACCAGTCCTGCAACAGGAACACCAGCCCCTGCTGGCCCAGGTAACCGAGCAGGCATCCGATCAGGCTCGCAATCAGCCCGAATACCAATAGCCGAAGTGCAAAAACCCTCGTCAGCAGATACCTTGGGGCTCCGAGGCAGCGCATGACGGCGACCGCATCGGTTTGACGATCTACCAGCCTTCGGCTCGCCAGCGCGATGGCGGCGCCGGCCACCAGCAGTGTCGTCAGCGCCGCCAGGCGGAGAAAGCGTGAGGCGCGGTCCACTGCTGTCTCAAACTCCGGTCGTGCTTCACGCGCATCGATCAACCCCGCGTTCGGCGACAGCCGCGGCTTCGCCCAAGCGGCGAAGTCTTCTATCGAAGTGATGTCGCCCGCCACCAACAGCCGGTGTCGTACACGGCTTGCATCGGTGACTAGCCCGGTCGACGCGACGTCGCCGATCGCGATCATGACCCGTGGCGCGATCTGGAAAAAGTTGCCGCCACGGTCCGGCTCGTAGGCGATCAGCTGGTCCATTTCGAAGTCTTGCTCGCCGAGCCGGACCGCGTCGCCCAAGTGAGTGCCGAGCGCGTAAAGCAGACGTGGCTCGACCCAGGCTTGGCCCGATTCGGGGGTGCCTGCTGCCGGCCGTTCTTCGCCGCCGATGCCGGTACCGTCTTGAAGTCGAAGTTCGCCGCGTAGTGGGTAACTCGGGTCGACCGCCTTCACCTGGACCAGTTGGCTTTCGTCGTCGGCGAGCACCACGCTGCGGAAGGTCAATGTTCGTGCGGTGCGCAGCCCGCGGCGTTCGGCTTCGTCGGCGATGTCGTCCGGAATCCGCGTGGACGCATCAATCGCCAGGTCCGCGGCGATGAGTTCGCCCCCCTGACGCTGCATGGCGCCCTCGATACGGTCGGTGAAGAAGCCGACCGCGGTGATTGCCGCTACGGTGAGAACCAGTGCCGACGAGAGCAGGTACAACTCGCCGCTGCGCCAGTCTCGGCGCAACAGGCGCAGGGACAGTCGCCACGCGTTCATGGCAGCGGCTCCAGGTGGCCGTCTTGCATGCCCAGGCGCCGATCGCAGCGCACCGCCAGTGCCTGATCGTGCGTTACCAGCACCAATGCCGCGCCAGAGTCCGCGCGCAGGTTGAACAGCAGGTCGATGATGCGCTCGCCGGTGGCCTGATCGAGGTTACCGGTGGGCTCATCAGCGAACAGGATCCGTGGTCCCGGTGCGAAGGCGCGGGCGATGGCCACCCGCTGCTGCTCGCCGCCGGAGAGCTGACGGGGATAGTGGCCGGTGCGCGCACTAAGTCCAACGCGGTCCAGTGCGTCCAGCGCCCGGGGCTTGGCATCGCGCGGGGAGGCGCCATTGTTGGCTGCCATGAGTTCCAGTGGTAGCAACACATTCTCCAGTGCGGTCAGAGTCGGCAGCAGTTGAAAGCTCTGGAAGACGAATCCCACACGCCCGCTGCGTAGCGCGGCGCGGCCGTCCTCGTCCAAGGACGCCAGCGCTTCCCCGCAGAGTTCGACACCGCCGTCACTGGCTTCGTCCAAACCGGCCAGCAACCCCAGTAGTGTTGATTTTCCGCTGCCGGAGGCGCCGACGATGGCCACGGCTTCGCCTGCGCTGATTTGCAGGCTCAACTCCCGGAGAATGGTCAGACGACCGCCGGGGCCGTTAACATGTTTGGCAAGCCGTTCGGCACGGCATAGGACTTCAAGGGTGCTCATGCGATCGAGATCCATTACTTGTCGTAGCTCTCGCGTTTTGGCGCTGTTCCTCTTGATCGGGCTGTCGGTGCCCGTGCAGGGTGAGGAACGGCCTGCGTTGTTGGTACTGGGAGACAGCCTCAGTGCTGGCTACGGCATACCCTTGGAAGAGGGTTGGGTGGCTCTGCTGCAGGCGCGTATCGATTCGGCCGGGCTGCCCCACCGCGTCGTCAATGCCAGCGTCTCGGGTGATACAACCGCGGGGGGGCTTTCACGTCTGCCGCAGCTGCTGGACGATCATCGTCCGGCGTTACTGATCATCGAATTGGGCGCCAACGACGGGCTGCGCGGTTTTTCACCGGGGCGTGTCCAAGCCGCTTTAGGCGAGTTGATCGGGCTGGCACAAGCGGCGGGTAGTAAAGTGCTGGTCGTCGGCGTGCGTATGCCACCAAACTACGGTGTGGCTTACAGTGAGCGCTTTCAACGCGTATTCGCCGATGCCGCGAGGCAAAATGGTGCTGCGCTGGCGCCGCGACTGCTCGATGGTGTCGCGGAGCAACCGGCGTCGATGCAGTCCGACGGGCTGCATCCGGTCGCGAGCGCTCAGCAGAGACTGCTCGACAATGTCTGGCCGGACCTGGTGCCGCTGCTAGAGACAACGGCCGTATCGCCGCCCGAATAGGAATTCGTTTTATCCTGGCGAGTGCGGTTATAGCTCTTGCCCGCCGAGCAACCGCTGTATCGCCGGATCGGTCCCTCGGTGAGCCATAGCGCGAAGACATTCACAGCCCACATATCATTTCAATAGGGACTAACGCGATGCACAGAGTCACCATTGTCGGATCGGGTTTTGGAGCCTTGACCTCGATCCAATCCTTGCGGGAAGCGGGTTTCAAGGGCGGGATAACCGTCGTTAGCCCACGTGCCGAGTTCGTTTACTATCCTGGATT
>JBATTL010000185.1:0-2114 GCA_049670525.1 Thiohalocapsa sp.
GCACACCCGGCGCGACAGCGCGCTGCGGCTCAGACCGTCGTCTGCCGCCACGGCGCAGCGAATCCGCTCAAGGACCTCGTTGGTGAATGTCTGACCGCAGAGCCGCATGAGGCGCTACGGTACCGGCAATCAGCGACTGTGTCCAGTGTGTCCAATAGACAGGGTTTCAGGAGGGGGCTTTCCCTGAGCTGCCGGGGGCCTATTCTCTGGACCACGCGATCGTCGACGCCAGCGACAACAAAGTGGCGTTCGTCGTCGTGCAGGCGGAGGTCGACCACGGAGCCGATCCCGTTGACGAAACCCGGTGGATGCAGGACATCGCTGACAACCATCCGGAGGGTAGTCGGCTGGTCGGGTTTGTCGCCTACGCAGACCTCGCTCGTCCCGACCTTGAACAAATCCTTGAGCGCCACGCGCAGTACGCGGTCTTTCGCGGAATTCGCCAAGAAATGTGGTGGCAACGGCCATCGCCCCGGGCGGACATTCTCGAGAGGGATCTGCTGGCGAGCCTGGACTGGCGGCGGGGTTTCGAGACGCTGGGTCGGGTGAATGCGACGTTCGACCTCACCTGCTGGCACTGGCAGCTGAGTCCGTTCGCGACGTTCCTGGCCCAGCATCCGGGCGTCACTGTGGTCATCGACCACCTGGGTTCGCCGCGTGCCGGGGACGCTGACGCCTTCGAGATCTGGAGGCGAGGCTTGCACGATCTGGCCAAACTCCCCAACACCTTCATGAAGGTCTCAGGCCTGTCGCAAGCGGACGCGCACTGGCGCGTCGACAGCATTCGCCCATTCGTGCTTGAGGCACTGGAGGCCTTCGGACCCCAGCGATGCATGGTGGGAAGCAATTTCCCGCCCGAGAGACTCACGTCGACCTATGCGAAGGTACGATCAGCGTTTGAGACGCTGTTCGCCGAGCTATCCCAAGACGAGCGCGAGATGCTCTATTACAGAACCGCGGAGCATGTCTACAGAGTCACCAAGTGACGGGGCAGCGAGAATCTAGCCGGAAGCGGCAAGAAGACCTACTCTGACCTTTTTCCTTTCGCAATTCTTTGCGTCGGGGCCGCCCCGCATGATGTGGTGCGGCGAGCGCGGGATTTGGGTCTTGGTTCGGCCAGATCACAAAATTGTCGCGCTGATATTGGTATTAGCGCGATTTTCGCAGCGCGAAATCGCCAGGGAAGGGAGCCGGCGTTGCGCCGGCCCGGCCGATCGCGGAAGTTGGGCCCGGAAGTAGGGCCGCTATCGTCGGCGGTTACTTATCCTGCTTTGCGCTGACCTGAGCTTTTTCCGAGTCCTGGTTGGATGGTGCCTGCTCTTCCTTCTCGTAGTCTCCCAATACGGTTTTTAACGGACACATGCTGACTGCCGGACACTTCTTGCAACCGGCGGCTAAAGCGATTGGGCAAATGGTCATCTCTTAATCTCCCTCGAATTCGAACAGTTCGGTGTCGCGCGCGCAAGCCCGCTTGATCCGTCCCCGAGTGTTGCATGAAAACGCCCACGCCTCCTACGGAGTAGTGGTGGGTTCTTCATGATCTCACCTATCGAATTTAGCACGCGTATCGCTCAGTAACCAGCATGATGCATTCGTCGTTGCTTCGGGATTTCCGGCTTGAGTGCTCCGAGAATGACGGTCCAAGCAAGGACTAGAGTCACGAATACAGGGCTTGGTCCCTTACGCTATGCGGTGCCAACTCCATTGGTCGCAGGTACAACGCCGACACCGCCATGAATCGGATCAGCAGCCCGACGACCACGCCGATCAGCACGGTGCAAGTGATCTCACGCCGCAACGGACTGTTAGGGCGACTGAAGGATTTCGTGCAGAGGTGCGCGGAGCAGTTAGTCTGGGGGTTGATTAGGGCGGGCGTAGAGATGTCCAGGGAAATTGAGGGAAGCGCAGGCCGACTGGCCGGGGGCATCCAACGCGAAGGTTACCGGGAATTTGCGTTGCACGTACCGTTGTCGAACTGTCGCTCCTGAATCCGCAGCTTCGCGAAACCATAGTCACCGCAAATTCTGCTTGTAACTCGGCACCTTGGCGTTCAAGGCCTTAGAGAAGTTCGCGAATTCCATGGTCACGCTGGCCAGCTCGACGCCGTTGAAGTC
>JBATTL010000186.1:0-7984 GCA_049670525.1 Thiohalocapsa sp.
CCCCAAAACGGGTCAGACTGACGACTAAAAGCGCCACCAGCCACGCGTTGAGCCGCCACCGGTCAACCGCGTCCCAAAGAAACCAGGTCAGCAGGAGCGCATTGGCCAAGTTGACGCCGAGTGAAATTGGTAGCTGGCGATACGAATGTGCTACCTGCGCGCTGACGACCGTGGGCATGTCCCCGGTCCCCGTCGGATTCCATGTCGCGGCCATATTGAATACTCTGCCAAGAGGCCCGGTCCCAAGGTACTAGCTGACAGTGTAGGGCATCATCGCGATAGTGCGATTGCCTGGGATCACCCTGTCGAACGTCGATTTTTGGTGCAAGAGTACAGCTGCAACCTCATTTTTCATAGCTTTCTCGGCCTTTAGCCTGGTTCCAGGTGGCCGCTGCATTCCAGATCGAACACTTTGATGGGCTTCTTTCGGCGGATTCTCACGGCCGTAAGCTTACCGCCCCAGAGGCAACCGCTGTCCAATGCCCAGGCGTTGTGTTCGGCGGCATAGCCGAGGGTGGACCAGTGGCCGAAAACGATGCGTTCGTCCCGCGTGCAGCGGCCAGGGACTTTGAACCATGGGATGGCGTGGTCCGGCTGCTCGCCGGGGATCGACTTCTCACCCAGTAAGAGACGGCCTTGAAGGTCGCAGTAGCGTAGCCGTGTGAAGCAGTTGGTGATGAAACGGAGACGGTCGGTTCCGGTTAGCTCGGGCGACCACAGGTCTGGTTCATTGCCGTACATCGCACGCAGAAAATCGTTGCAACCAGGGCCTTGCAGTTCGGCCTCGAGCTCCGCTGCGCAGGCACGCGCCTGGGCGAGATCCCACTGCGGCGGTAATCCGGCATGGACCATCGAGAAGCGCTTGCGGTCGTCGACATGCATGAGCGGGCGATGGCGCAACCAGTCCAGAATTTCGTCGCCATCGGGTGCCGTGAGTACCTCGTCCAGATTGCTCTTGTTCGCGTGCTTGTCATTGCCGGCGGCCAGTGCCAGCAGGTGCAGATCGTGGTTGCCGAGTACCGTGACGGCTTGATCGCCGAGGGCCTTGACATAGCGCAGCACCGACAGGGATTCCGGTCCCCGGTTGACGAGATCGCCCACCAGCCAGAGCTTGTCCGTGACGGGGTCGAAGCCAATTCGATCGAGTAGGGCGCGGAGTTCGTCGTAGCAGCCCTGGATGTCGCCGACGGCGTAGGTAGCCATGATGCGATTGCCGATCGCTTGATTCGGTCCCTAGTGAAAGCGGGCGCGGTCGCCGAGGGAAAAAGGCGGGATCTCCGCATCGAAGCGGGTGCCGTCGTCCGCGAGCATGTCGTAGCTGCCGTGCATGCTTCCCACAGGGGTCTCTAACTGGGTGCCACTGGTATAGCTGAAAGACTCGCCCGGTTTCAGGTGTGGTTGCTCCCCGACCACGCCGGCGCCGCGCACTTCCTGGGTCTTGCCATTGGCATCGGTGACGATCCAATGACGATTCATGAGTTTGGCGGAAACCGAACCATTATTCGCGATGGTAATGGTATAGGCGAAAACGTAGCGGTGGCCGTTTGGGTCGGATTGATCACTGAGATAATTGGTGACCGCGCTCACGCTGATCTGGTGGCGCTCTTCGGTTTCGATATGCATGTTGTACTCGAAAAATGGTTTTTGCGGCTGGATGTGCACGATGCGCATCCATCCCCGGGGCCGCCAATGCCCTTCGTTCATGATGAAAAGCTGATCACCCCCCGCTCCGAGTCACGTATGAACGCCAAAATCGCGTCGGTTTCCGGCCCCGGGTGTTCTGCATCCGCCAGCGGCAAAGCGTCGTTGAGACGAAGCCCGGAGCGGAACAGCAACTTGTAGACTGCCTTGATTCGGCTTCGTTGGCGCTGGTCGAAGCCGTTTCGACGCAGACCCACCAGGTTCAGCCCAATGATTCGAGCGCGCTGGCCGTTTGCGATGACGTACGGTGGAACGTCCTTCGGGACCCCTGTCACGCCGCCCAGCATGCTGTAGGCTCCGACGCGGCAGAATTGGTGGATGGCTACCTGCCCGGAAACGAACACATGATGCGCTAGCTCGACGTGTCCGGCCAGCGTCGCCGTGTTGGCGAAGATATTGTGGTCGCCAACCGTGCAGTCGTGCCCTACATGGCTGAAGGTCATGAAGTAGTTATGGTTGCCGATGCGGGTGCCTGCCTCGTACTTGACGCCATGGCTGACGTTGACGTTTTCCTTGAAATGGTTGTGATCGCCGATGGTCAGGGGCCGGGCCTTTTGCGGACTGTATCCCAGGTCTTGGGGTTCACTGCCCAGCGTGGTGCCGTGGCACACCCGATTATGTCGACCCATACGGGTGGCGCCGAAGATGCGTGTGCAACTCTCCACGATACAGCCCTCACCGAGTACGGCGCCTGACTCGATGATCGAGTAGGGGCCGACCCTGACACTGGCATGCAGCTCGGCTCCGTCTTCGATGATGGCGCTTGGGTGGATAAAGGGTTGTACTAGGCCGCTCATCAATGCCTGAAATGCCGCATGCCGGTCAGTACCATCGCGATGCCGTGCTCGTTGGCAGCGGCGATCACCTCTTCGTCCCGCATGGAACCCCCCGGCTGAATCACGGCGGTGATGCCGTTCTCCGCGGCCTGATCGAGGCCATCTCGGAATGGGAAGAAGGCGTCGGAAGCCATCACCGCCCCCGTTACCTCAAGCCCCGCTTGTTCCGCCTTGATGGTGGCAATGCGCGCGGAGTTGACACGGCTCATCTGGCCCGCTCCGACGCCGATTGTCATGCCGTCGCGGCCATAGACGATGGCATTGGATTTAACGAACTTGGCAACCTGCCAGGTGAAAAGGAGATCTTTCATCTGGGCGTCGGTCGGGCTGTTCTCCGTGACCACCTTGAGTTCGGCGGTTAGCTGAAGGTCCGCGCCCTGCACCAGTAAGCCATCGCGTACGCGTTTGAAATCGACATAGGGGCCTCGTTGCTCTGCCCAGTCGCCGCAGGCCAGTAGGCGCACGTTCTTTTTGGCCGCAACGGCCGCGGAAGCCTCGTCGCTGACATGCGGCGCAATGATCACTTCAACGAACTGTCGTTCTACGATGACTCGGGCCACGTCCTCGGTCAGAGGTCGGTTGAAGGCGATGATGCCGCCAAAGGCAGATTCCGGATCAGTGGAGAATGCGCGCTCGTAGGCCTCAAGCAGGGTCGTGCCGGTGGCGACGCCGCAGGGATTGGCATGTTTGACGATCACACAGGTCGGCGCATTGCCGAACTGTTTGATGCATTCCAGCGCCGCATCCGTGTCGGCGATATTGTTGTAGCTCAGGGCCTTGCCCTGCAACTGCGTGGCGCTTGCGACAGATGCCTCGGTGCTGTTCCGGGCGACGTAAAAAGCGGCTTGTTGATGTGGATTCTCGCCATAGCGCATGGGCTGCTTCTTACGGAACTGGAGGTTGAACGTTCGTGGAAGGAACTCGGCCTCGACGGCTCTCCGATCTTCGGCCGCCCCGACGAGGCGACCCAGGTGGTTGGCGATGGCACCATCGTAAGCCGCGGTATGTTCGAAAGCCTTGACGGACAGATCAAAGCGGGTTGCATCCGTGACCACGGCATTATTGTCGGTTATCTCCGCCAGTACCCGGCCATAGTCCTCGGCGTCCACCACCACGGTCACCGAAGCGTAGTTCTTGGCAGCCGCGCGCAGCAGGGCAGGTCCTCCGATGTCGATGTTCTCGATAGCGGTGGCGAGATCACAGTCGGGCTTGGCGACGGTTTGCTCGAACGGGTACAGATTCACCACCACGAGATCGATGGGCTTGATCTCGTTCTCCCGCATCACGCCCTCATCGATACCGCGACGGCCCAGGATGCCGCCGTGGATTCGCGGATGCAGCGTCTTAACCCGCCCACCCATGATTTCTGGGAAGCCGGTGTGTTCGGAGACCTCGATGACCGGAACGCCAGCCTCGGTGAGCAGCTTGGATGTGCCGCCGGTAGACAGGATTTCGACGCCTCGGTCGCTCAGGGCACGGGCGAAGTCGGTCAGGCCGGTCTTGTCGGAAACGCTGATCAGCGCGCGGCGAATGGCGTGCATGCGATTTGTACTCGTAAGGTTGGGGCCGGTGGGTCTGGCGAGGCTGGGTGTGAAGACCGCGTCCCCTCGGCGCGGGTGTGACACACACCCCAAGGCGTCAAGACCGCACGGAATGACGCGCGCGGCTGGCGCGCCGGTCAATTCAAGTCAGGTCAAAGCTCTTCAATTTCTTGCGCAGCGTGCTGCGGCTCATCCCGAGCATGCGTGCGGCCACTGACTGATTATTGCTGACGCTCTCCAGCACCGTCTCGATCAGGGGTCGTTCGACCTCGTCGAGCACCATACGGTAGAGACCGTCGACGTCGTGTCCGTCCATCTTGTGCAAATAGTAACGCAACGCCTTGCGCACACACTCGCGCAGCGGCTCTTGCTGATTCTGTTGCAGCACGGTCAATCCTTCCCAGTCGTCCGAGGTCTTGGTATTCAGCGCTGTCCCGGCTGTCATGCCGCTTCCTCCGTTGGCGGCAACCCCGTGAAGTAGGTGCTGACGCCAGTTAGTTGTTGTCCTGCGGTTTCGGCTCGGTTGACTTGATCGAGAAGCTGCGTGACTGATGCGCTTGAGTCCTGATTGTTCTGATCGGCATTGTGCCCGACGCCCTTGTCGGTTCGGGTAGAGCCCGTCGTACGGCAGTACCAGCCGATATGTTTGCGCGCGATACGGACTCCCCGAGCTTCGCCGTAGAAACGATAGAGCTCGTCCAGGTGTCCCATCAGGATGTCGCGAATCCAGTACGGCGAAGGTGCCGGTAAGAGATGGCCAGTGTCCAGGTAGCTGGCGATCTCGCGAAAGATCCAAGGCCGTCCCCGGGCCGCGCGCCCGAGCATAATAGCATCGGCGCCAGTGTAGTCCAGCACGTCGCGCGCGCGCTGCGGCGAATCGATGTCGCCGTTCGCGACCAGCACGAGATCGGTCTGGTTCCGGAGCTCGCGCAGTGTCTCGAACTCCGCGGCGCCTTGGTAACCGCAGGCACGGGTTCGACCGTGGACCGCCAACATCGCGATCCCGCAATCGCGCGCGATGCGAGCGATACGAACGAGGTTGCGCGAGTCTGGCGACCAGCCGGTTCGGGTCTTCAGCGTCACCGGGATCGCGACCGCGCGGGCGACCGCCTCGAGGATGCGCCCGACCAATACCTCGTCGCGCAAGAGGGCCGAGCCGGCGGCGACCTTGCATACCTTTTTCGCGGGGCAGCCCATGTTGATGTCGATGATCTGAGCGCCCTGATCCAGGTTGTAGCGAGCAGCCTCCGCCATTTGGCTGGGGTTCGACCCGCAAATCTGCACCGCGATCGGACCGGGTTCGCCGTCATGGTTTGCCCGCTCGGAGCTCTTGCGGGAGCCGCGCAGGGCGGCGTTCGCGGCCAACATCTCCGAGACCGCGAGCCCGGCGCCAAGGCGCCGGCAAAGGCTGCGGAATGGGCGGTCGGTAACTCCAGCCATCGGGGCCAGAATCAAGCGGTTGTCGAGCCGGACGGGGCCGATAAGCAACGGGGGTCTGGAGTTCCGATTCACCTGTTCGCTTCTCGTATCCGCGCCCCCCGTTTGGGCGGCACGCCGAGCGAATGATCGGTCGGCAGTGGCTGGCGGACGCTCGGCTTGATGTTGCATGGCAATCGGAACATGGCGGGTCGGCAGCAGATTCTAGCCAAGTCCGGCGCAGCCGGCAGTGCCGGTCGTCAGTTCCGATGAACGACTTTGGATGATAAACGTCCCGCCCATATGGGTCAGGTCAGCGAGGAAGCGTTCCACGCCCGCCTCGGTACTGCGGCGGATTACCGAGGTCCGGCTCTCGGATCATGGAAAACCCAAGCAGGAACCACGGGGAAACCCCGGGGTTTAGGCGATTGCCGGAAAATCTCGTACCAGATGACGCAGGACAGAAGTTCGCTTTCAAGGAACACTGCCAGTGCGACAATGAAGGCGGGCGTCAAGACAAGTCAGCTGGTATGGGATTTTCCGGCAATCGCCTTAGTGGCTCAGGCGACGTCCAGTGAGGAGCGCCCAGTCGCTGTCTATCTCCGGAGGTTGGAGAATATAGTCGTCCTGGTAGGCTGCGGCGACCTGTGATGCCTGGTGGGCGAGGATGCCCGAGAGACCGATCAGCGCGTCTGGCGCGGAGAGTTTGGTCAGCGTTGGTGTTAGTGCGATCAGCGGTCCCGCCAGGATATTGGCAACGATGACGTCGGCCGTGATCGCGGCAACAGGTTCCGGAAGTGCGACATCGAGCCGATCGACGACGCCATTGGTCAGCGCATTGCCAATGGTTGCGTCAAGCGCTTGCTGGTCATGGTCAACGGCGAGTACGCGCCGCGCTCCGAGTTTGAGAGCGGCAATGGCGAGGATGCCCGATCCGCAGCCGAAGTCGACAACCATGCGGCCGCGTAGGGGAATTCCGTCGAGCCAGCGCAGGCAGAGTGCGGTGGTGGGGTGGTGCCCGGTGCCGAAGGCGAGGCCGGGATCAAGATCGATGATCACATTGTTGACGTCTACTGTCTCGGGGCGCTGACCCTGAGGGCAGATCCATAGCCGCCTGCCGAAACGCATCGGCTCCAGTTCTTCCAGCCAGACGCGTTCCCATGGACGGTCGTCCAGGGTTGTGATCAGAGGCTGGCTCAGGCTTTGTGGGCCGAGCGTTGCGGCCGCATGCTCGGCCCACGTTTTCCCCTGCCGGTCGTCGTCGAACAGCGCGGTAATGCGCACCTGCCGCCACAGGGGGGTGGCGTTCGGCGCCGGCTCCAGGATCTGTTCGGGTATTGGCGTCTCGTCGGCGGCGTCGATGGTCACAGCCAAAGCGCCACCGTTTTCCAAGGCCGCCTCGATTAGTGGCGCGTGCTCGCGGTCGGCGATCAATGCGAGTTGCAGCCAAGGCATCAGTACATGCTCCCTATGGGAGTAAGGGCCAGGGTCACATACCCAGCTTTTTTTCCAGGTAATGGATATTGGCTCCGCCCTGCTGGAAAGCCGCGTCCTTGAGGATTTGGCGTTGCAGCGGGATGTTGGTATGAATGCCTTCGATCACGGTCTCCCGCAACGCGCTGCGCATACGTGCCAGCGCCGACGGTCGGTCCTCGCCGTGTGCGATGAGCTTGCCGATCATCGAATCATAATAGGGTGGGACCAGGTAACCGGAGTAGATGTGTGTATCGAGCCGAACACCGGGGCCTCCTGGGGCGTGGAATTCTTCGATGCGCCCCGGGCTCGGCATGAAGGTCTCCGGATGTTCGGCATTGAGTCTGCATTCGATCGCATGACCACGGAGCACGATATCATCTTGGCTATAGCGCAGCCGCTCCCCGGAGGCCATCAGCAGCTGCTCTTTGACGATGTCAACGCCTGTGATCATCTCAGTGACCGGATGCTCCACCTGCACCCGGGTGTTCATCTCAATGAAGTAAAACTCACCATCCTGGTAAAGGAACTCGAAGGTGCCGACACCGCGGTATCCGATGCTGCTGCAGGCCTCGGCGCAGCGGGTCCCGATGAAATGGCGCTGCTCCTCGGTGATGCCCGGTGCCGGAGCCTCCTCCACGACCTTCTGATGACGCCGCTGCATGGAGCAGTCGCGCTCGCCCAGATGGATGGCGTTACCGTAATTATCCGCCAGCATCTGAAATTCCACGTGGCGTGGGTTTTCCAGATACTTTTCCATATAGACCATATCGTTGCCGAAGGCGGCGGCGGCCTCGGCCTTGGTCAGTGAGATAGCGTTTAACAGCGTTGCGTCGGAATGCACGACGCGCATTCCACGCCCTCCGCCCCCTCCGGCCGCCTTGACAATCACCGGGTAGCCGATCTCACGCGCCATTTCCGATGTGCGTTTGTTGCTGATGTCGATGGGGCCGTCGGAGCCCGGAACGCAAGGCACACCGGCCTGCTTCATGGCCTTTCTCGCGGACACCTTGTCGC
>JBATTL010000187.1:0-6769 GCA_049670525.1 Thiohalocapsa sp.
CGGCAATACGTTGCGTCTGCTGATCCGATAGTCGTGGAAATGCGACTTCGGCCTCTGCGTCAAAGTTGGCGGCTTCGATGCCGTGATCGATTAAGGAGGTGCGATCAATGGCCATGTGGGTTTGTGCGACTTAAGGCGATTGGAGTCATGGTCGGTCTTTACCGGCTAGCTTTGGAAACATGCTGATTCACAGACCATCCGAGCCCTAGATCAGTGGGTCAAGAGGCCACCCGGTCTCGAGGACCGCGGCGCAGCCTTGTGTCTGTGCCGCCGTTGGTGGCATGTCCGATGGTGGGTTGGATTGAGGTTCCTCTCCAGTTTCTTGGCCTTCCGGCTCACTCTCGGCCTGGTTGGCGACTCACCGGTTCTCAGAGCCGTGTCGAGTCAACCACCGAATCAGGACGTAGAACACGGGGGTCAGAAACAGGCCGAAGAGCGTGACGCCCAACATGCCGCTGAATACGGCCGTGCCGATCGCCTGGCGCATCTCGGCGCCGGCGCCGGTCGCAATGGCGAGTGGAACGACACCCATGATGAAGGCGAAAGAGGTCATCAGGATTGGTCGCAGACGCAGCTTCGCGGCCTCGCTGGCCGCCGCATAGCGGTTCATGCCCTGTCGTTCGAGCTGACGAGCGAACTCGACGATCAGGATCGCGTTCTTGCTCGCCAAGCCGACCAGAACGACCAGACCGATCTGCGTCATGAGGTTGTTGTCCATGCCACGATGATGGCGTCGTCGACCACGATGCCAATAGCCAGCACCAGTCCGAACAGAGACAGGTTATTCAGTGAGAACCCAAATGCCGCCATCATCGCGAATGTACCGATCAGCGACACCGGTATCGCCAACAGTGGGATCACGGCGATGCGCCACTGCTGCAAAAACAGGATGACGACGAAGACGACCAGCGCGACCGCCTCGGCGGTTGTAACGTACAGTGCGTCCAGCGAGGCGCGGACGAAGTCGGTGGGGTTGTAGATGATTTTGTATTCGAGACCAGTCGGGAAGCGTTGCGAGAGCTCCGCGAGCTTGGCCTGGATCGCCGCATCTGTCTCCAGGGCATTGGACCCCGGGCGCTGAAAGATCAGGATCGGTAGGGCCGGCTGCCCGTCGAGATAACCATTGACACCGTAGCTTCGGGCGCCCAACTCGATCCGCGCCACATCGCGCAGGCGCACCACCCGACCATCGCTGGTCGTCTTCACGATAATGTCTTCGAATTGCTCCGGCTGTTGCAGTCGGCCCAGTGCGTTGACCGTGAGTTGAAAGGCGCCTTTGGCCGGCATCGGCGGTTGTCCAACAATGCCGCCAGCTACTTGTACATTGTGCTCGCGCATCGCGTCGACGATATCGCCGGCGGTCATGCCGAATGCCGCCACGCGATGGGGGTCGAGCCAGACGCGCATGCTGAAATCGCGGCCGCCGAAGACCGTCGCGTCGCCGACACCATCCAGACGCGCGAGCTCGTCTCGGATATTCAGCGTTGCGTAGTTGCTGATGTAGGTCTGGTCATAGCGGCTGTCCGGCGACACCAGATGGATCACCATCATCAGGTCGGGAGACGACTTCTTGGTCGTCAAACCGAGTCGACGCACGGCTTCGGGCAGCCGTGGCTCGGCAATCGCGACCCGATTCTGCACCAGGACCTGCGCTGCATCGACATCGGTGCCGATACCGAACGTGATCGTCAGTTGCATGCGCCCGTCGCTGGTCGATTGCGAGCTCATGTAGAGCATGCCCTCTACCCCGTTGAGCTCCTCCTCGATCGGAGTCGCGACAGTACGTGCGACGACGTCAGCGCTGGCGCCCGGATAATTGGCTTCAACGACGATTGTCGGTGGCGTCACCTCGGGATACTGAGCGACGGGCAACGCGAAATAGGCGACGCCGCCGATGACCATGATCGCGATCGACAGAACCGATGCGAAAATCGGTCGGTCGATGAAGAAATGGGAGAATTTCAAAAGAGTATCTGCGACAGATTGTCTGCGACTTCAGGGCGCTGGCGTGATTGCCGAAACGCTGATAGGTGCCGCATCCGCCGGTGTCAGGGGCTCGGGCTCGATGTCAATGGCGCCCGTTTCCGGAGTGACAGGTTGTCCAGGGCGGACGCGTTGGATCCCAGAGATGACGATGGTGTCGTCCGCGTCGAGGCCACTGCGTACGACGCGCAGGCCGTGCACCAAGGGGCCAGTTTCGATCTTGCGGTAGCTGGCCATATTATCGCTGTCGATGACGATCAAGTACTTCTCGGTCTGATCGCTGCCGATCGCGGCATCCGGTACCAACAGCGCCTTGTGCACGCCGCTGCCCGGGAGTCGCACGCGAGCAAACAATCCCGGCGTCAGCATGCGGTCTGGATTGGGAAGTAGTGCACGGCCGGTCATCGTGCCCGTATTCGGATCGAGTAAGTTGTCGACGAAATCCATATGCCCGCGATGTGGGAAACCGTCTTCATCAGCTAGCCTCGCGAAGACGGGGTTGCGGACCTCACGCGAACTCGGGCGTTGCCCCGACCTGGATAGCCGGACGTATTTGAGGTACTCGCGCTCGCTGGACTCGAAATAGGCGTGCACGGAATCGAGCGAGACGATGCGGGTCAGCAGGTCTGCCGAAGCCGTGCCACCACGTACCAGGTTACCCGCCGTGATGAAGGGTCGGCTGATGCGCCCGTTGATCGGCGCCCGCACCTCGGTGAACTCAAGGTTAAGCTTGGCGGCCTCCATGGCCGCTTGCGCACTCTGCACGTCCGCATCGGCAGCAAGCGAAGCGGTACGGCGCAGCTGAAATTCCTCGTCCGAGATGCTCTCGCTTTCGCGCAGGCGCCTCACTCGGCTCAGCTGCGTGCGGGCATTCTCCGCGGCCGCTTGCGCCTGTTTGACCTCAGCCGCGTGCTCGCGTAGCGCCGCCTCGAACGGACGGCGGTCGATGACAAACAGCAGATCACCCTTGTCGACGACCGCTCCGTCGGTGAACTCGACCGACTCTAGGTAACCGCTGACACGGGCTCGAACCTCGACCTCCTCGACGGCCTCGATTCGTGCCGTGTACTCGTCCCACTCGACGATCTCCTTGCTGACGGGCTTGGAGACAGACACGATTGGGGGAGGGGCAGGGGCTGTATCGGGCGCCGTCGCCTCGCCGGGCTGACATGCGCTCAGGCTGGTCAGTATGCCGACCGCTATGACCACCGCCGTGACCAGGATTGTCGAACTCGATGCGCTAACGCTTCGCAAGATTGCCTCCACAGACAACAGCGCGGTTGGGTTTGCGACGACGTCATGGCGGCTTTGAATTAAACAACCGTCATGCTGGGGCAGTTTTTTTGCTGGAGCCGAGGTAGCTTCGCTTTGCTGTCTGCACCTGCCGCAGCATCTGGGAAGCATCGAGATTTGCTGCCGAATTGATGGCGTAAAGCGAACAGTGCGGCCGAGTCAGGGCGAATGGGTGGTTCTGACCAGCAGGCCGAGTTCACCGCATCGGGTCGACGTTTGGAGAAGTCGTCGTGCCAACCGGTAAAATTTCCGGCCGAATAGTTGAGGCAAGAGAGAACCCCGTAGAGCGGCGGCATACCCTTTTTACTCGGACAGAGCGCCTTACGCTGGCCGTCTATTGTGCTCGCCCGGCCGGGGGACTAGCGATCGGACCGATCCGAGCCTTCGCGGTTAACGCTGCGGATCTCGACCGCGTCGCCCTCGACGCACCAGACGATCTCGCAGTCGTGCAGGCGCAATGCGAAACGTCGACGCTCGGGGTAGCGATCCATGTAACCGGGGCGGGGATCCTGGGCGATGACTTGCTCGATCAACTCCCTCAGTCGCAGCCGGCCGTCCGGATCACGGGCTAGAACGCTTGCAGCGGCCTCGGAACTGAAGCGAATTTGCCAGCGCTGATCAGGGGGGGTTGGCGCGAAGCCGCTGGCCGCATCGGCGATGCTGTCGGCGTAGGGCACATAGGGCTTAATGTCCAGCACCGGTGTGCCGTCGAGCAGATCCAGGCCCTTCAGCCGCAGCGACAGCCCGTCGCCGCTCCGCTCCAGTCCATCATGCGCAACCGCGGATAGACCGATGGGGTTCGGCCGGTAGGGTGCACGGCTCGCGAATACACCCACCTTGCGCTGTCCGCCCAGTCGCGGCGGGCGTACCCTGGGCTTCCAACCAGCGTCGAGACAGTCTTGGTGGAAGACGAATAGCAGCCAGACGTGGGAGAAGCCGTCCAGCCCAGTGAAAGCGGCCTCTTGGTCATAGGGTGGCAGCAGCAACAGTTGGGCCTCGGCGGCATCCACGAGCCCCGGCTGACGTGGGATTCCAAACTTGTCCGCGAAGGGCGAGCGGACGATGCCGATGGGGTCGAACTGGAAGGCTGCCATCGTTAGATCTGCATGCAGGGCTGATGTTGTGAACCTGGACTGTTTCACGCAACGGCGCCATGGCGCAATGACAGCCGACTTGAGCGCAGGTCATCCTTTCGGTCGTCTCGACCCCAAAATCCCATTCGCCGAATCCACCGGCTCGCGATGTCCGCTGGAAGCCCCTCGCGTATCATTCGTCCTATTGACCCACTCGCCGCCACCCGACCGGAGTCCGTCCTCATGCGCTGCCTGCGCGGTACCGCCGCACTGTCCGATTTCCGCCTCGCCAAGCTGACTATGCGGTTGCGTGACGCAGGACTCTCTGGTTGCGATATCCACGGCGAATTCGTGCACTTCGTCGATCTCGAGCAACCACTCGACGCAAACCAACAGGCGGTGCTCGAACGGCTGCTGCGCTATGGACCCAGCGCGATGTCCGAGCGCGCCGAGAGCGAGCCTGAGGGCCGGCTGGTGCTGGTGGTACCGCGACCGGGCACGATCTCTCCCTGGTCGTCGAAGGCGTCGGACATCGCTCGCAACAGCGGCCTGGACCTGGTTCGGCGCCTCGAGCGTGGCACGGCCTTCTACCTCACCGAGGACGGTGTCGACGGCACCATCGACGATGCGGCGTTGCACGCCGCCGCGTCGGTCCTGCACGATCGCATGACCGAGGTCGCGCTGTTCGACCTGGCCGACGCCGATCGGCTGTTCCAGCAGACCGATCCACGTCCCTGCATTAGCGTCGATCTGCTGGGCGGTGGACGTGCGGCGTTGGTCGCTGCGAACGGCGAGCTGGGTCTGGCCCTGTCGGACGACGAGATCGACTATCTGCTGCAGAGCTTCGGCGCGCTCGGCCGCAATCCCACCGATGTCGAGCTGATGATGTTCGCCCAGGCCAACTCGGAGCACTGCCGGCACAAGATCTTCAACGCGGATTGGATCATCGACGGCGAGCCACAGCCGAAGTCGCTGTTCGCGATGATCCGCAACACCACCGAGCAGGCGCCGGACGGCGTGCTGTCGGCATACAAGGACAACGCCGCGGTCATGGAGGGCTGGTCGGGCAACCGTTTCCTGACAGCGGCCGACAGCGGCGTCTATGGCCGCAGCCGCGAGCCGGTGCATATCCTGATGAAGGTGGAGACCCACAACCATCCGACTGCGATCGCGCCGGACCCGGGAGCGGCCACCGGCTCCGGCGGTGAAATCCGCGACGAGGGCGCCACCGGCCGCGGTTCCAAGCCCAAGGCAGGTCTGTGCGGCTTCTCGGTGTCGAACCTGCGTATTCCGGGTTTCGTACAGCCCTGGGAACAGGATTTCGGCCGCCCCGAGCGCATCGTCTCTGCGTTGGACATCATGCTTGAGGGTCCCATCGGTGCCGCCGCGTTCAACAACGAGTTCGGCCGGCCGAACCTCGCCGGCTGGTTCCGCACCTATGAACAGCGCGTGCCGGTTGCCCAGGGCTCCGATGTCGGTTCCGGTACTGGCGCCGGTATTGGCACCGAGCTGCGTGGTTATCACAAGCCAATCATGCTAGCCGGCGGCGTCGGCAACATCCGCGCCGAGCATGTCGACAAATCCAGCTTCCCGGCCGGTACGCCCTTGGTGGTGCTGGGCGGGCCGGCGATGCTGATCGGTCTTGGTGGCGGGGCCGCGTCGAGTATGGACAGCGGAGCGTCCGCGGAGGACCTGGACTTCGCATCGGTGCAGCGCGCCAATCCGGAGATGGAGCGCCGCTGCCAGGAGGTCATCGACCGCTGCTGGGCGCGGGGCGATGCGAATCCAATCCTGTTCATCCACGATGTCGGCGCTGGCGGTCTGTCCAACGCCCTGCCGGAACTGGTGCATGACGGTGCCAATGAAGGAACCGGCGGCGGACGCTTTGAGCTGCGCCGGGTGCCGAACGCCGATGCCGGTCTGTCGCCGATGGAGATCTGGTGCAACGAGGCTCAGGAACGCTATGTGATGGCGGTCGACCGCGAACGTCTCGCGGAGTTTGAGGCGATCTGTACTCGCGAGCGTTGCCCCTATGCCCTGGTCGGCGAGGCCACTGACGAGGCGCATCTCGGCGTGACAGACCTGCACTTCGCCAACGCCCCGATCGATATGCCCATGGGGTTGCTGTTCGGCAAACCGCCGAAGATGCTGCGCGACGTGACCCGCACGGAACCAGCTCCGGAACCCATTGCGACAGCGGACCTGGATCTGGCGGGCGCCGTGCGGCGTGTACTGCGATTGCCGGCGGTCGCGGACAAGACCTTCCTGATCAGCATCGGCGACCGCAGCATTACCGGCCTGGTCGCCCGCGATCAGATGGTCGGCCCCTGGCAGGTGCCGGTGGCCGACTGCGCGGTGACCCTGACCGACTACGACGGTATCAACGGCGAGGCCATGGCCATCGGCGAGCGCACGCCGCT